>JALZOE010000386.1 GCA_030857325.1 Acidobacteriota bacterium | reverse complement strand
CACGCGCTCATTCCGACAATATTGAGCGCGGAAAAATCGTCTTTGCCTTTCTTTTCCTCGCGCCAAAACTTTTCGACAAAACTTTTCACGTCGCCTTTGATTTCGCGAAACGCTTTCGGCACGTCGGGCAGATAACACAATTCAAAATAAGCGTCGCCGCTCGTCGAGCAGATTAAACCGAATTTGTCGGCGTGTCTTAAGCCGCAAATTAAAGCTCCGTAACCGCCGGAAGATTTTCCCATCACGGCGCGTGAATTTTTATCGGCGATTGTGCGAAAATTTTCGTCAACGAACGAGACGATTTCTCCAGTCAAATAATCTTCGTAATCGCCGGTCGCGCTCGAATTTATATACTGCGAGCCGCCGTAGCGCGTGAAACAATCGGGCATCACGACAATCATCGGCTTAATTTTATTTTCGGCAATCAGCAAATCCATTCGCTGCGCCAGATTCGGCGTAAAAGCGTTGTCGTTAAGCAGCATTCGCCCGCGTCCCGTAAATCCGGTCAGACAATAAACGACGGGAAAATGGTTGTCGCTCGTTTCGTAATCCGGCGGCAGATAAACGCACAAATCTCTAACGCGCGCGTCGCCGAGCGGATTATTTTTCAAAACGGCGCTTTCGTGTTTCAGAATTTCGACAGTTCCTTGCTTTTGCAGTTTTTCAGTCATAACATTGATTTTCGGTGCGAAAAGCAAAAAGCGTCAAGTATCGAATCTGTTATGGCTGGCGAAATCCTGAATATGAATCCGAACGCGCTGTCTTCAACCATCGAGTTTTTGACGGCAATGATTACGCCCGCGCTGCTGATTTCGGCGACCGGCTCGATGGTGCTTTCAACTTCGACACGTCTGGGACGCGTCATCGACCGCGTGCGGCAACTGACTTGCCAGTTAGAAGATTTGATTACGCTCGACGATAAAAATAAAGTTCCGCTTTACGATAAAAAACTGGAAATGACCTTTAAATTGCTCGACAAGGTTACGAGCCGCTCGCGTATTCTGCAAAAAGCGATGGTTGCTTTCTACAACGGTTTGGGATTTTTCGTCTTGACGAGCGTTTCTATCGGCATCGTCGGAATTTTGGGCGTTTACCGCTGGTTTCCGATTCCCGTCGGGCTGATTGGAATTTTATTTTTATTTTACGGCAGCATTTTGATGCTCCGCGAAGCCAGAATGGCGACCGATGCGATAAATTCCGAAATGGATTATACGTGGGATTTAGCCAGGCAAGTCGCGCCCGAAGAAATCGCTAATCGCCTTAGTCATCGCGGCTGGACGGACGAAGAAAGAAGAACGAATGCGCGAATTTCATTCAGAGCCAAAATTCAAAACGCTCTGGCAAAGCGGCGAACTTAAAACGAGAGTCGAACGCCTCGAACGACTGCTCGAACGCTGCACGATTTGCCCGAAAGACTGCGGAAACAATCGCTTAACGGACGAAATCGCCGCCTGTTATTCGGGACGCCTTCCGATTGTCTCAAGCTACACCGCGCATTTCGGCGAAGAACCGGCGCTTTCGGGAACGAGCGGCGCGGGCAATATTTTTTTCGGCAACTGCAACCTGCGCTGTGTTTACTGTCAGAATTTTCAAATCTCACAAACGTGGAAAACACAGAAAAAAAACGAAATCACGTGTGAGCGATTGGCGGAAATGATGCTCGAATTACAAGCGAAAGGCTGTCATAACATCGGTTTCGTTTCGCCGACGCATTTTGCGCCGCAAATGGCGCGGGCAATTTTGATTGCCGCCGAAAACGGTCTGAATCTGCCGATTGTTTATAATACAAACGCTTACGATTCGGTTGAAGTTTTGAAATTATTGGACGGAATCGTCGATGTTTACCTGCCCGATTTGAAATACGCCGATAACGACGCCGGTTTCGAGTTTTCAAAAATTCGCGATTACACGACGTTTGCGCGCAAAGCGATAAAAGAAATGTTCCGACAAACCGGCGACGCGTTAATTTTTGACGCCGACGGTTTGTTAAAAAGCGGTTTAGTCATTCGCCTGCTTGTTTTGCCGAACGATTTGGCGGGAATCGAAGAAAATCTTCGCTGGATTCGCGATGAATTATCGCCCAAAGTCGCCGTTTCTTTAATGGCGCAATATTACGCGACGAACAAAGCGGCGAGCGACGAGCGTTATATTTTATTATCGCGCCGCACTTCGGAAAGAGAATGGTTCAAAGCCGTTTCCCTGCTCGAAGATTTGGGTTTTGAAGAAGGTTTTATGCAGGAATACGAATCGGCGTCGCTTTATTATCGCCCGGATTTTACCGACGCGGAAAAGCCTTTTAAAGATATTCGAGACTTTCAAAAATGAGCAATAAAGAGCTAATCGAATACATTGAGCGGAATCTCAAAGATTCTCCGATGATTGACACGGAAACGGGAATCGCTGCCGTTTAGAAGCTGGCTGAAGTCGCCGCGCGGGAAAACATCGAATGGGTGCTGGCGGGCGGCGTTGCAATGCATCTTTACGGCTCTCCGCGTTTGACGAAAGACGTTGACTTCCCTAAAAAGACTGCCGCTCAAAGCGGCGCGTTCAATCGGTTTCGGCGGCAAATCTTACGAAGTCGAAATCGGGAGAAAAAAATTTATGTCGATTGGATAGTCCGCGAAGACAATTACCGGCAGTATTACGTGCGGGCGCTTCAGGACGCGGCGGAATTGAAGAACGGATTGAAAATAATTACTCCCGAATGGCTGGCTATTTTGAAATATATCGCGGGACGCGAAAAAGATTTGGACGACATCGTGTTTTTGCTCAAAAAAAACGGATATGTCGAACGCTCGAAGATAAAAGAAAATATCGTCAAGACCAAAAGCGAAGATGTCTGGTTTGCGATGCTTCCGAATTGGCAGCGGCTTTTTGATTTAGCCGACAGCAAAACCGAAGAACGAGACAAATACTACCGCGACCCTTTACGATAAAAAATTTATGACCGAACAGGACGAAAAATTTATGCGCCGCGCAATCGAGCTGGCGCAAGACGGTATGAACGCGGGCGCGGGCGGACCGTTCGGCGCGGTTGTCGTCAAAGACGGCGAAATTGTCGGCGAAGGCTTCAATCGCGTAACTTCGACCAAAGACCCGACGGCGCACGCCGAAGTCGTCGCAATTAGAAACGCCTGCGAAAAATTAAATTCTTTTCAGCTCGACGACTGCACGATTTACACTTCGTGCGAGCCTTGCCCGATGTGTCTGGGTGCGATTTACTGGACGCGTCCCGCCAAAATTTTCTACGCGGCGACGCACGAAGACGCCGCTCGCGTCGGTTTCGACGACCGGTTTATTTACGAAGAAATCAAAAAACCGATTGAAAAGCGGCAAATCGAAACGGTCAATTTACTTCGCGCGGAAGGTTTGACGGTTTTTGAAAATTGGGCGGGCAAAACCGACAAAACGGAATATTAAATCAATGGACAATGAATAATGAATAATGGATAATTCTGACTCTTTAACTTTTCATTATCCATTATCCATTTAATAAGATGTCTTCATTTTTCAACAATTACTTTTACATCTTTCTGGCGATTTTGGCGGGAATAGCAATGCCGACGCAGGCGGTTGTCAACAGCAAACTGGCAAGCTCGATTGATAATC
>JALZOE010000385.1 GCA_030857325.1 Acidobacteriota bacterium | reverse complement strand
CGCCTATCTGGTTTTTACCGGAATCGGAATCTGGGGAAACAATCAGCCGGTCGGCTGGGCGTTCGATATTATCAACTTCGTCTGGTGGATCGGTATCGGACACGCCGGAACGCTGATTTCCGCCATTTTGCTGCTGTTAAATCAGAAGTGGCGCACGTCGATTAACCGTTTCGCCGAAGCGATGACGCTGTTTGCCGTCGCCTGCGCCGGTATGTTTCCGCTGCTGCATACGGGTCGCCCGTGGCTCGCTTACTGGCTTTTTCCATATCCGAACACGATGGGAATGTGGCCTCAATTTCGTAGTCCCTTGATGTGGGACGTGTTCGCCGTTTCGACTTACGCGACCGTTTCGGCTCTGTTCTGGTATGTCGGTTTGATTCCCGATTTGGCGACTCTGCGCGACCGGGCGAAGAATAAGTATTTCAGAGTAATTTACGGAATGCTGGCTCTGGGCTGGCGCGGTTCGGCGAGGCATTGGCATCGTTACGAAATCATTTATTTACTGCTTGCCGGACTTTCGACGCCGCTCGTTTTGTCGGTTCACTCGATTGTTAGTTTCGACTTTGCGGTCTCACAATTACCCGGCTGGCACGCGACGATTTTTCCGCCTTATTTCGTTGCGGGCGCGATTTTCGCCGGATTTGCTATGGTTTTGATTCTGATGATTCCGCTGCGCGTCTGGTATAACATGAAAGACCTCATCACCGACACTCATCTTATTTTGATGGGAAAAGTGATGCTGGCAACCGGCTTGATTGTTTGCTACGGCTACGCGATGGAAGCGTTTTTCGGCTGGTATAGCGGCAACGTGTATGAAATGTATATGGTTCAAAACCGCATCTGGACAGGACCTTACTGGTGGACTTACTGGCTTTTGATTTTGTGCAACGGCATCTCGATTCAGTTTCTGTGGTTTAAGCGTTTCCGTGAAAGCCCGTTCTGGCTGTTTATTATTTCATTGATCGTCAGCGTCGGTATGTGGCTCGAAAGATTCGTCATTATCGTAACGAGTCTGCATCGCGATTTTCTGCCGTCTTCGTGGGCGATGTATTCGCCGACGATTTTCGACTGGTCGATGTTTCTCGGCACAATCGGATTATTTGTAACTTTACTGTTCCTGTTTGTCCGATTTCTGCCGGTTATCTCGATTTTCGAGGTCAGGACGCTGCTGCCGCAGGCTCACGTTGATGGGCATTCGGAAACTTTCGTGGAAAATGTCAACGAAGTGCAGCAAGGAGAAAAGGAACGATAAGTTTTTGTAGAATTGAAATTGCAGCCGGTCGTGTTTGCCCGCACTCGAATTAAAAGGGCAACTCACCCGTGTCAAGTCGTTTGCCAGCGAGCGCGATTGGCTGCAACCGAAAGTTATGGCAAAAGTTATGGACAAGAAAATTTACGGGTTGTTAGCCGAGTTCGACACGACGACGCAGATTGTCGAAGCGGCGCGGCGAACGCGTGAAGCCGGATTCACGAAAACCGACGCTTTTTCGCCGTTCCCGATTCACGAAATGGACGAGGCGCTCGGCATCAAACGAAGTATTCTGCCGTATTTAGTTTTCGGCGGCGGCGTCACGGGATTAGCCGCCGGTTTGGGACTTCAGTATTTCGTTCACGTTATCGATTATCCGTTAATCGTCGGCGGTCGCCCGTTTTTCAGTCTTCCGTCGTTTATTCCGGCGACGTTCGAGATGACGATTCTGCTCGCCGCTTTTACAGCCGTTTTCGGAATGATTCTGCTCAACGGTTTGCCTCAGCCGTATCACCCGGTTTTTAACGTGCCGCGCTTTGCACTGGCGACCAGAGAAAAATTCTTTTTATTGATTGAGACGGCTGACCCGAAATTTAATTACGAGGAAACGAAAAGTTTTATGCAAAGTCTGAATCCGCAGGAGGTTTTTGATGTCGAGCCGTAAATTACTGTGGATAATAATGATAAGCGTCGTGTCTCTAGCTGTCGGCTGTCGCTACGATATGCAGGACCAGCCGCGTTACAAGCCGTTTAAGAAAAGCGATTTTTTTAGCGATAACAAGGCGATGAGACAACTGCCCGAAGGCACGGTGGCGCGCGGTTATCTGCGGGAAAACAAAGCCTTTTATCAGGGAAAAAAGGAAAACGCCGACACTAACGCGCAGGCGACGACCGCGACCGCCGCTTCAGGCAACACGGTAGTTACAAGTTTCCCGGACGCGATTGAAAAAAATCCGCTGCCGATTACGCGGGAACTGCTCGACAGAGGCGAAGAGCGCTACAAAATTTTTTGCGGCGTCTGCCACGGTCAGGTCGGAAACGGCGACGGGATGATTGTCCGCCGCGGTTATCCGAAACCGCCGACGTATAACGACGACCGTTTGAGAAACGCGCCGGACGGACATTTTTTCGACGTTATCACAAACGGATGGGGCAAAATGAACAGCTACGCCTCAATGGTTCCGCCCGAAGACCGCTGGGCAATCGTCGCCTATATTCGCGCTTTGCAGATTAGCCAGAATCCGAACGGAGACTCGCAGATGACCGGAAATCAAACGCAAAATCCGGCGGTTCAATCAAGTGGAAATAATAATGCCGCCGTGCCGCAGACCGGAAACAACGGAGGTGAAAATCGATGATAAGTAATAACTACGAGGCTTCAGATTTTGCCGCGCCCGAACAAATCGGACGCTGGCGCACGCTCGCTCTCGGAGTCGGCGGCATTCTTTCGATTGCTATTCTGGTGTATGTGTTAATTGCTCCCGGACATATCGAGGAAGCCCTGCGCGCCTGGCTTTTAGGCTTTATTTTCTGGTGCGGCATCGGAATCGGATGTTTGGGCATTTTGATTTTGCAGTATTTGACCGGCGGCGCGTGGGGCGTAGTCATCCGCCGCGTCGTCGAAGCCGGTTCGCGGACGATTCCGGTTTTGTTCGTTTTGTTTCTGCCGATTTTATTCGGCGTCAAGCAAATTTATGAATGGACGCACCTTATCGGCGGAGATGACGCGATTATCAACCATCGCCAGCCTTATTTGAGCGTCGAGTGGTGGATAATCCGCGCCGTCGGATACTTCGTCTTGTGGTTTCTGATGGCGTTCTTTCTCAACAAATGGTCGCGCCGGCAGGACGAAGCGACAACGTATGAAGACGCCTCTCTTTATTTGGAAAAAGCCGGCAGATTTTCCGGTCCGACGATGATTTTCTTTGTGCTGGTCGTCAGCTTCGCGGCGATTGACTGGATGATGACGCTCGACCCGCACTGGTTTTCGACGATGTGGGGATTTCTCTTTACGGCAGGTTGGGGTTTAAGCTGTCTGTCGTTTTCGGTGGTAATTTTAGCGGTTTTATCGGATAAAGCGCCGTTAAATCGTATCTTAGGCAAAAGACATTTTCACGACATCGGAAAATTGATGCTGGCGCTCGTGATGGTTTGGGCGTATTTCAATTTCTCGCAGTTTTTGATTATCTGGTCGGGAAATCTGCCGGAAGAGACGCTCTGGTATTTGGCGAGAACACACGGAATCTGGAGCGTAATCGGGATTCTTTTGGTCGTCTTTCATTTCGCCTTCCCGTTTCTGCTGCTTTTGTCGCGCGACATAAAGCGTGATGCCAAATATCTGGCTTTAATCGGCGTATTTATT
>JALZOE010000051.1 GCA_030857325.1 Acidobacteriota bacterium | reverse complement strand
GGAAATGCCTGATATGATTGAAGTTACGGATAAATATACGTTGAGTATGTTCGGCGCGATGATTCGCCTGAAGAAATTTAAACAGCTCAATCGACCGATGATGGTTCATTTTTCGTGCGAGCGAATGGACGACAATATCGCGTCGTTTCTGTCAAAGGGAAAGTTGGCGAAATGGTTTGCGCGGCGCTTGATGAGCAGCTACAACTTTCCGACGTTCGATTTTCACATCGCAAATTCGGCTTACACGGCGCGGGAATTTTTTGAGGCGGTCGAAGAAAAATATAATCCGCGCCGCTCAAAGGCTTTTTTGAATTTCTGCTGGCGTCTTTTCAGCGCGTCGCAAGTTCCGATTGAAGAACGGATTTTCGTCTGCCCGCGCGGTGTCGATAACGAAACTTTTAATCCGAAGCGACGCTCCGAACAAGTTAAACGCGAGATGCGGAAACGCGCCGCGATTCCAGACGATTCAACGGTTCTGCTTTACGCGGGCAGAATCTCGCCGGAAAAAAATATCGAACTGCTGCCGAAAATGATGGAAGTTCTGGCAAAAGACCGGAAAAAAGATTTTCGGCTTTTGGTTGCGGGCGCGGGTCCGCAGAGCGATTGGCTGAAAGAAGAAACCGAAAAACGCTTTCCCGGTAAAATCGTCCAGTTCGGACATCTCGACAAGGAAACGCTCGCCGATTATTACGCCAACGCCGACGCGTTCGTTCACCCGAATCCGCGCGAGCCGTTCGGCATCGCGCCGCTCGAAGCGATGGCTTCGGGCGTGCCGACCTTAGCGCCGAACGCGGGCGGAATTTTGTCTTACGCGACGAACGAAAATGCGTGGCTTGTCGCACCCGACGCGGAAAGTTTCGCAAAAGCGGTGCGCGAAATCGTCGAAAATCCGCAGTTAAGAGAAGAAAAAACAATTAAAGCCGTGCAGACGGCGCGGGAAAATACGTGGGAAAAATCGACGAATCGGTTATTGGAAACTTACGATAAAGCGTATGAAGATTTTCAGCGGCGGCACGAGCTTTACGTTTTGCCGGAAAAACCGAAAGATTTCGATTTCGCCGAAGAATTACTGCAGGATTGAATCGTTTATCGACAATAGTTTCATTTCAAAATGCTCGAATTAGTTTTTGCCAACTTAAAAACGCGCCCGTTTCGCACGGCGATAAGCGTCGTCGGCGTGGCGCTCGGCGTCGTTCTGGTCGTTTTATTTACCGGACTTGCGCGCGGAATGTCGAACGATATGGCGCGGCGCTCGGCGAACTGGAAGGCGGAAATCGTTTTCACGCGTCCCGGCGCGATGGAAATGAACAGCTCAAACGCGTCGGTCAATACGGCTTACGCGCCCCGTTTGCTCGAAATCGAAGGCGTCAAAGCGGTTGTTCCGGTTATTCGCTATGTTACGCCGAATTCAAAAGGGCGTTTCGGGCTTTTGCAGCTTGACGGCGTTGACTGGCAGGCGTTTGCCGAAATGAACGAAATGCAGACCGTCGAAGGACGAGCGCCCGCGGCAAACGACGAAGTTATCGTTGACCGGCGACAGATGCGCGACGACAAACTAAAACTCGGCGACACGATTGAAGTTTTCGGCAAACCGCACAAAATCGTCGGTGTTTTCGCGCCGCCGTCCGGCTCGCGCATAAAAATGTCGCTCGCCGCAATGCAGGACGCGCTCCAGGCGGAAAATAAAAGCACATTTATTCTCGTTAAATTAAAAGACGGCGCGAATGTTGACGAAGTTGCGGCGCGTATCAACGAAACTCTGCCGGGGAATAAAATCAATCTGACGCGCGATTTGGTAATCGACGCGCAGGAAAGAATCCCGGCGCTCAATATTTTCCTGCGCGTCCTTGTCGGACTGGGTGCGTTCGTCTCGACGATTTTCGTGTTGCTCTCGATGTATACGACGATAACCGAACGCCGTAAGGAAATCGGTATTCTGAAATCTCTGGGCGCGTCCAAATCCTTTATTATCAAAGTTATCGAAGGCGAAGCGTTTATGGTCGGCATTCTCGGCGTTCTGCTCGGTTTTGCCGTCTCGTTTCTGGCAGCTTACCTGATTACGACATTTTTTGAATTGCAGTTCGAGTTCAGTATAAATTGGATTTTAACCGCGCTCGTCATCGCCGTCGGCGGCAGTCTCGTCGGCGCGCTCTACCCGGCGTGGCGCGCTTCGGACATCGACCCGGTTTTGGTTTTGACTAATGAATAATTCTCAAACGCGGAGAACATTTTTGTATTACTTTTGAACGACTTGTTCTTGATGCCGTCAAGCAAAAATTACGTTGAAAAAGCAGGGCATTTCGCGGAAATTCTTTTGCCGTTTGGTTCGACGCTTTTATTTAGAATCAAATATGGGAAGACCCGCGCGTTGATATTCGAGCTTTGAAAATTAATTTTTTCGATTAAGCGCCGATATACTTTTCTGTCGGAATTTAAGGAAAAGCCAGTTTTTATAACATTCCCGAAACTTCCTCCAGTTTGAATAAACCTCAGAGCTTTTTAATCCATTTTTTTGGACGGTTGAATAAATCCGCATAACTTTAAACCAAATGCTTTAAGTTAAACTATTGAAAGTGTTTACTTTGTTTTTCAGGAACATCTATTGCTTGATATTTTTTTAGTCTTGATAGATATTCTATTGATGTAATTCAGTCAAATTTAAATCCAAAGAACCCAGAAGGAGAGTTTTATGAACAAAAGGTTACATTTACTCGTGTTTTTGATAATTTTGATTTTAAGTTGTGTTGGAATGCTCTCTGCACAATCAACTACCGCTTCAATTTCAGGAACAGTGTCGGACGAGCAACAAGCGGTAGTTCCAAGCGCGTCCGTTACGGTGCGAAATACCGATACGGGATTGTCCCGGACAAACCAAACTGACAGCGAAGGGCGCTTTAACTTCGTCAATTTGCCCATCGGCGCGTATGAAGTTACGGTCGAAGCCGCAAACTTCTCCAAATATGTTCAAACAGGTGTTCGTCTTGTGGTCAATCAAAATGCCGTAATTGACGTTCCCTTGAAAACCGGCGGCATACAGGAAACAGTTACGGTTACGGAAAATGCTTCGCTTTTGAACACGGCAACGGCGGAAGTCAGCACGCGCTTCGATTCAAAACGGTTGTCTGAATTGCCGATTGCACCTAACCGCAATGTTTATAATGTTTTATTATCAGTTCCAGGTGTGAGTCAACTAAGTTCCGGGCAAACCGGTTTTGCCAACGGCATTAGTTTTTCGTCTAACGGCGGTCGCCTGCGTTCCAATAATTTTATGCTCGACGGGCAGGACATCAACGATCCGAGCGTTTCAGGCGGGCAAATAGCTATTAACAACCCGGACGCCATCGGCGAAGTTCGCATCATCACGAATCAATTTTTGGCTGAATACGGACGCAACTCCGGCGCGGTCGTCAACTTTATCGGCAAATCGGGAACGAACGAGTTTCACGGTTCGGGTTTCGTCTTTCACAACAACGAAAATCTCAACGCCTGTAGTAATCTCGATAAAAGAGCCGGTTTTTGTAATCCTGACGCAACCGACGAATCGAGACGACGCGCTCCTTTCCGTAAAGAATTTCAATACGGTTTCACCTTTGGCGGACCGCTGCCGTTTTTCAATTTCGGAGAAGGCGGACCGACATTTGAAAGCGGCAAAAACCGAATGTTTTTCTTCGGTGACTACCAACGCTGGACTGATCGCGCTGCCGGTTCGGGATTCACCTTAAACGGCGCGCCGACCGAAGCCGGTCGCGCTATTTTGCAATCGGCGGTCGGCAATCGCCCGCAAGTCGCCGCTCTTTTGCGGTTTTTACCTGCCGGCTCGCCAAACGGTCAAACGAGAAGTTTTACCGCCGGCGGGCAAACTTTCGTTGTTCCGCTTGGAGACATAACCGGATCTTCATCATTCCAGTTCAACTCAGATCAAGGTTCGATTAGAATTGATCGTCGTTTTAGCGACAAAAACCTTTTGTACGGTCGTTACCGATTCGATAACAATACATCAAGCGGCGGCGGACAAGTTACACCGCCCGGATTAACAACAGTCGTTCCGACGAAAACCAAAGCGGCAACTATCGTGCTGAATAGTATTTTGACCAGCAAAATTGCTAACGAAGCCCGTATTGCCTATTCGCGGTTCGATTCGACAACCACTGCTTCAGACCCTTCTTCCGAAGCGATTCCTTCGATTGAAATTACCGATTTGGGATTAACCGGATTTAACGCGGCGGCGAGCCGAACGGCAATCGGGCTGGCGGTTAATCTGCCGCAATTTCGCATTAACAATACTTACCAGATTCAAGACTCGCTCTCTTATACAACGGGCAATCATAACCTTAAGTTCGGCGTCGACTTGCGTCGCACACAGGTAAAAAGTTTCTTTGTCCCGACTGTTCGAGGTCGTCTTGCCTATACCACGCTGCAAAATTTTGTGGACGACATAGCGCAGGTTGCCACCATCAATCTTCCGCTGCGCGGCGGCGACACCGTCGGTTTCTATGAATGGAATGAGTTTTATACTTACGCGCAGGATGAATGGCGCGTTACGCCGAATTTCACTTTAACACTCGGACTGCGTTACGAGTATCCGGGAGATTCATTCAGTTATCTGAAAGAAACAAACCAACGCGTTGTCGCGGCGAACGGCGGCGACCAGCGCTTTGCGTTAACCCCTGTGCCGACGGTTGATAAAAACAACTTTATGCCGCGCATCGGCTTTAACTATAATCCGCGCACCAGCGGCGGAGGCATTCTCGGTTTCATCACGGGCGGCGATAAATTAGTTTTGAGAGGCGGCTACTCGCGCACCTATGACGCTAACTATATCAATCTCAACTTGAATATCGCCGGTGGCTTTCCGTATTTAGCGTCCATAACTTTTCCTGCGGCAAATGCCTTTGCGACGCTTACCACAACTACCGCTCCGAATGTTTCAAACCCGAACATTTTGACCCGAACCGTTGTGGCGGAAGATTTTAGTTCCCCGGCGACCGATCAATATTCATTAGAAGTTCAGCGCGAATTGACGAGCGATTTGGTTATGAAGGTAGGTTATATCAGAACGCGAGGAACGGGTTTGTTTCAAACGATTGATGCCAATCCGCGAATAGCCTGCGCCGGAGGAAGTTTAACAAACTTATGTCCGCGCGTTGATCCGACACGCGGAATAATTCGTTTGCGCGGCAACGAAGCCAATTCGATTTATAACGCGCTGCAAACGAGTTTGGAAAAACGCCTGAGCCGAAATTTCAGTGCGGGTGTCAACTATACTTACAGCTCGTTTATCGACACGGCATCGGAAACCTTTAATCCGTCAAACGCGGAAGTTGCCGTAGCGCAGGATTCTTTCAATTTGGAAGCCGACCGCGCTCGTTCAAGTTTTGACCGTCCGCATCGTTTATCCGGTAATTTCGTTTACGAGCTGCCGTTTTTCCAATCGCAGCAAGGATTACTCGGACGAGTTCTCGGCGGATTTCAAGTCAATTCTTTCTTTACCGTCCAAAGCGGCGCGCCTTTTACCGTTCTCAACGGCGACGATCCGGCTGGCGCTCTAAATGGTATTGACAGTTTAGTCGGAAATGCGATTCGTCCGAATTTGGCGTCAAACTTAGACCTTTCCAGTATGTCAATACCGGAAATTAGAGCGGCGTGCGGCATACCTATCACGACTCCTGCTTCGGCAACAAATCGCTGTCCTAATCTTTTCGCACGTATCACTGCGGCGCAGCGCGTTGGGGATGCCGGGCGCAACATTTTACGGGCGCAAGGTCTGCGGCTCGTTGATTTCGGCATTATCAAAAACACTCGTATTGCCGAGAATGTGCGTTTCCAGCTTCGCGCCGATATGTTCAACGTCTTGAATACACGCAATTTCGGCGTGCCGGAAGGACGAATTAACGCGCCGAACTTTCTTAATCAGTGGGCAACAAACGGCGGCAATCGCCGGATTGTTTTGGGCGCAAGATTGGTTTTCTAATTGTGCCTAATGGTTCGGTCAAAAAACGCGCGGTCGGAAATTGTTTCCGACCGCGCGTTTTTTTGAACATCTACTAAAATTATTTTTCAATCAATTCTCCAATTTCTTTTTGCAGCGTTTCTCTTTCAACCAGCAATCTCAAAAACAACGCTCGCTGGCGAAATAAAAGCCACGTCGCTTTTATCCAGACGGTCAAATCGATGACGGTTTCAAACGAGCGGAGCGCGACGTAGCCGCATAAAATCGTTATTGGGATTGAGAGCAGCGCTAATTGCCAGCCGAAAAAATAAAAAACAATCGCGGACGCGACGAGCCACGTCAGCGGCATAAAGACAATGGCGGCGAGAATTTTATAAGTCGAGCCGGCTTCGTCCGCGCCGTGCGTTTTGAACATCAAGCCGACGAGGTTCGAGAAAAGATAAGCAGGCGAATGGATAATCGCGCCGACAATCGAGAGCGGCGCGAGCAAAATTAAAATAACGTTTCGCAAAATCAGAAATCGGAAAACATACCACGTCGGATGCTGCAAAACCGAAAGACTCTGCGCCGTTACGCCGCTGGTTTTCAAATCGTTTTCATACTTTTCGATTTTCGCGCTCATTTGGCGCATTCGTTCGGGATTGTTTTGTCCGAGAACGGTGTATTTTTCCGCTAAATCCTGAAGCCGCAAAAAACTCTGCGCCAGAGATTCTTTAAATAAAAGATTCTGATAAACGGATGAAAAAAGCGCTTCGGCTTTGAGAACCGCGTCGAGTTCTTCCGCCGATTCGAGATTCAGGGTTACGTTTCGCAAAGCCGCGTCGATTTTTGCGGTCAATTCTCTGACGACATCGCGCGGCGGTTCGCCGTGTTTGTCGAGAGCGACAGGTTCAACGTCGAGCGGTTCGCCGTAACGAATCAAGGCTTCGCTTCTGAACGAAGTTTTCGACGTGTAGAAAAGTCCGACGGGCATTATCTTCAAACCTCTGCCGCGCAAATCCGCGTCGAACGCCAGCGCGCCGAGTGCGATGCGCGCCGCGCCGTTCTTGAGCGGCTGCAAATTCGTTTCGTCGTGCGAGATGCCTTCGGGAAAAATGGCGATGCAGCGATTCTGCGCCAGATATTGGTAGCAAACCGCAAAAGTCGAAAAGTTTTTCGACATCTCGCGGTTCGCGTCGATTTGACGGTAAACCGGCAGAACTTCGAGCGCGCGCAAAATAAAGGCGGCGAATTTGACCGAAAAGATTGTCGATTTGGCGAGAAACGAAACGCGGCGAGCAAGCGAAACGTAAACGAGCGCCGGGTCAATCAAGCCGTTCGGGTGATTGAGAACGAAAATAATCGCGCCCGATGCGGGAACGCGCTCGACATTGACCGCTTCGATGCGGCGAAAAAAAAGGCGGAGCGCGACGCTGATAATCCGGTGAAGAACGCGGCGCAGAAACGCTCCCTTACCGAGAAAAAGCATTTCGCTCAGGCGCAGAACTTTTACGGTTTCGGTTTTTGCGGCGGATTTGTTTTGTTCATTTGAATTCTTCACTTAAAAAATTTGTAGGAGCGACGGCTCGTCCTCGCCCGCCATTAAAATAATTAACCGAAGCGGGCGGGGACAAGCCGCTGCCCCTACAATCATTTTGACGATTTACGATTCACGATTTATGCTTTTACACTTCCTCGTCATCTTCCTCATCGTCGTAATCGCCTTCTTCGCCGAATTCCCAGCCGTCGTAAGCCGCGATGCCGTAATCTTCGGCGAGGCTGGCAAATTCGACGTTGCGCTGCGCTAAAGATTCGGGCGTGTGTTTTTCGACCTTATCGATATGCAGCAGAAATTCGCCGGTCGCTTTATCGGTTTCCTCGTCGCCGAGTTCGTAAACGCCGATAAAGTCGTAATCTTTTTCTTCGAGCGCCGCGCCCAGACTGTCGAGCTTGTCGGCGTCTTTACCGACGAAATAATAGCTGTAGAGCATCGGCTCGTCCAGATTCCAATTGTCTTCGCTCTTGGCTTCGGCGAAAATTTCCCTGATTCCTTCAAGCTGCGATTCGGTATCTTTGAATTCCATATTGTTTCTCCATTAAATAAAATGGAAAACGAACGATGAACAAATTATCTTTCATTTTCCATTTTCCGTTTTCCATTTTCCGTTTTGTTTATTCTTCGTCTTCGATGTGCGCGATGTCGGACGCTCTGTCCGAGTAATCCTGAATCGCGCCGATGCCGCTCGTCGGCGCAGAATCTTCGTGGTTTTCGAGCGAATGGTCTTGTCCAATCGGCTTTCCGCCATCGTCGGGGTCAATCGCCTTCATATCTTCGTCGGAAATCGTGCCGTCGCCGCCCGGAATATCGCGCCCGGTTTTAATCGTGTCTTTTTCGTCCCGTCCGTTGTCTTCCTGTGCCATTTTTTCCTTCTCCTTTTAATTTATTTAATCGTTTATTTTACCGTGCAATCATTTAATATAACTTTTGCCGATTTAGAAAACCAAAATCAAAATTTACGTCGCTTCTTCCGTCTCCTCGTCTCGCCTTTCGGGTCGCATATGCGGAAACAAAATCACGTCGCGGATAGAATGTTTGTTCGTCAAAAGCATCACCAGCCGGTCAATCCCGATGCCGATGCCGGCGGCGGGCGGCATTCCGTAGGCGAGCGCCCGGATGTAATCTTCGTCCAAAACCATCGCTTCCTCGTCGCCCGTTTCGCGCTCTTTCATCTGGTCGCGGAAACGCTCGTATTGTTCCTGCGGGTCGTTGAGTTCCGAAAAACCGTTTGCGCATTCCATTCCTTTGATAAACAATTCAAAGCGTTCGGCAATATTCGGATTCTCCGGCGACGCTTTCGACAAAGGAGAAATTGATTTCGGGTAGTCAATGATGAAGGTTGGTTGGATTAAATAAGATTCAACTAAAATTTCAAACAATTCTGCAATTTGCCTATCAATTTCACTTGGCGTATTCAACGGAAAATCAAAAGCCAATTCATCATTTAAGTAATCATTCCAATTTCCTTTATGAACTTCCAAAATTTCCTTTTCGCCCTCTGTTAATAATTTATTTAATTTTTTTTCATATTCGTCTGAGGATTCATTTAAATTTTCTTTCTCTAAAATTTCCTTACTCTCTATTTCAAGCCTTTGTCTCATTCTTACATCCCAAGGATAAAAGTGCATCAAATGTTTGATTATGCGGAAAAGAGTTTCCGCATTTTCAAACCATTGAGGATTAAATTTCTCATCAGTTATTTCGACTTGTTCTTCATTCCAAAATCTAATTATCGCTTCTTTCATAGAAAGCCTTTCAAACTTTGAAAAATCAATCTCTTTCCCATCGTAATTCACAACCAAACTTCCGCCCGTCGCTTTATGCACTGATTCTTTAATCATCGCTTCGGCGAAATCCATCATTCCGTTCACGTCCATATAGGCGCAGTAAAATTCGAGCATCGTGAATTCGGGATTGTGTTTGTGCGACAAACCTTCGTTGCGGAAATTGCGGTTGAGTTCGTAGACCTTTTCAAAACCGCCGACGGTCAGGCGTTTTAAATAAAGCTCCGGCGCGATGCGGGCGTAGAGCGGAATGTCGAGCGCGTTGTGATGCGTGGCGAACGGTTTCGCCGCCGCACCGGTCGCTTTCGGCGTGAGCATCGGCGTTTCGACTTCGATAAAATCGTGGTCGTCCAGAAAACGGCGCATTCCACTGATAAGTTTGGCGCGGCGCTCGAAAACTTCGCGCGTCGTCAAACCTTCGTGTTCGATTTGCAAACTCGACGCGATTAAATCGGCGTAACGAAAACGCCTTTGCAGTTCCGGGTCATTGATGCCGTGCATTTTGTCGGGCATCGGCAGCATCGCTTTTGCCAGAAACTGAATCGTCTCGACGTGAACCGATAACTCGCCGGTTTTCGTTACAAATAAATAGCCCTCGACGCCGACAAAATCGCCGTGGTCGAGCAGATTAAATAATTCCCACGCTGTGCCTTCTTCGTCAATAATTTTGCCGGTGTCGTTGTCGATTGCTTTCGCGTCCTGTTTGCGAACGTAAATTTGCAGACGCTCGATGCCGTCCGACAAATGAACGAACGCCGTTTTTCCCATCACGCGCGGCGGAACGGCAAGTCGTCCGGCGACGCGCACGATTGATTGATTTAATTCGGCGTTCGCCCGGTCGCGCTGGTCGTCTGACGGTTTTTCGCCTTCGCCCGATTGCGGAATGTATTTGTCATTAACCTGTTTTGCAAACGCAGCGACGCGCGTAATCGTATCTTCTTCGCCCGTTACACGCGAGCGTTCAAATTTGTTCGGATACGCGTTGCCGACAATTTCGCGCAGTTTTTCAAGATGCTCG
>JALZOE010000384.1 GCA_030857325.1 Acidobacteriota bacterium | reverse complement strand
TATCCGCTTATCGAAGAATCGGAAAAAATGGATTTGAAGGCGGCGACGAAAATGTTTGAAGAACTGCGCGACGAAGTTTTTCCGAAATTCAAAATCGGTCTGCTTCACGGCAAAATGAAGGCGGCGGAAAAAGAGGAAATAATGCGGCAGTTCGGCGGCGGCGCGCTTAGTATTCTGGTTTCGACGACCGTTATCGAAGTCGGAGTCGATGTGCCGAACGCGTCTCTGATGATTATCGAACACGCCGAACGATTCGGACTTTCTCAGCTTCATCAATTGCGCGGGCGCGTCGGGCGCGGCGCGGAACAATCTTTCTGCGTGCTTTTAACGGGCGACAAAAAAACCGCCGTCGCCCGTGAAAGATTGGGAATTATGGAAGAGACGACCGACGGTTTCCGCATCGCCGAAAAGGATTTGGAGATTCGCGGGCAAGGCGAAATTCTCGGCACAAGGCAATCCGGCGTTCAGACTTTTAAAATCGGAAACATCATTCGTGATTTGGAAATTCTCGACAAAGCGCGGCAGGAAGCCGAATTTTACCTGACTTCAAAACGTTTGACGCGGGAAACATCTAAACTTATCGAAGTTGCCAAAGCCGACGCGCGTTTCCGCCTTGCCGGAATCGGATAAATGTTATTTCTGCCATAAAAAAACTTATTGCAATTGGAGTTTTCCGCAATATTTAGTTATATTCAAAAAGATTTTTCAGTCTCTCTTTTTAATTTTCGGTCGGCGCTCGACAGAGTGCTTTTTTAAAATTTCAAACAAAGCAAAGTTTCCCCGGAAATTAAATTTTCAGCTTTTGTTTAATTCAACGCGGTTTATTAAAATGTAATAAATCACGCTGAATTTGATTTTAATTGAAAAATCAAAACTCACAGAATCTAAAATAAATTATAGGATGAAAATACAATGGAAAACCGACGACAACCCGCAAGCACGCCTTTAAGACCTTTGAGTCAAAACAATAATCATAGAAATGAAGGAAAAAGATTGTTTGAAGCGAAAAGTTTTCAACCGCGTGATAATCGGTTTCCCGCGGGACGCGAGCGGTTTCAAAATCGCGATGAAAAATCTCAAAGCGGAGACGGCAGATTTCAGCCCCGCAACAATAAATTTCAACCGAGAGAACGTTTTGCGCCGAAAGGCAAATATCTTAAACCGTGGGAGAGAGAGCAGCCTCTCCCGCGCATCGTATCTGAAATGCAGGTAACGGACGGTAAACACAGAGGAAAATATTTGCAAAGCACCGCTTCGGAAAAAGTTCGTCCGACGGCGCGGCGCGTTCGCGAAGTAATGTTCAGAATTTTACACAGGCGCGTTCGGGCGGGCAGATTTCTTGATTTGTGCGCCGGTTCGGGAATGGTCGGCATCGAAGCGATTTCCCGCGGCGCGCTGATTGGCACGTTTGTCGAGCGTTCGGCGAAAATGTGCAGTTTTATCAAGAAAAATCTGGCGGCGTGCGGCATCAAGGAAGGACACGGCGAAGTGGTCGAAATCGAAGTCATACCTTTTTTGAAGCAAATGCACAAGCGGCGACGGGTTTGGGATATCGTTTATTTCGACCCGCCGTATGATTCAAATTACGAAGAAGTTCTGTCTTATTTCAGCCGCGGCGCGGCGGTAAAACCGAAAGGCGTTCTCATCATCGAGCATCACAGCGATATGTTTTTCCCGGAAAAATTCGGCGTTATGAGTCGCTGGCGCGTGCTGGTGCAGGACGAAACGACTCTGAGCTTTTACGAAAGAAAATAACTCGAAGAAAAGTTCAAAGTTCAAGGTTTAAAGTCAAAATAACCTTGAACTTTGAACTTTGAACTTTGAACTTTTTATGCGAATCATTTCCGGCGAATATCGCGGGCGAATATTAAAAAATCCGTCCGACAATAAAACCCGCCCGACTTCCGACCGCCTGCGCGAAACTCTTTTTAATATTCTATCTCCGAAGATTTCGAGCGACGCGAGATTTCTCGATTTGTGCGCCGGAACGGGCGCTGTCGGCATCGAAGCCATTTCGCGCGGCGCGGAATTTTCCACATTTGTCGATAAATCGCGCCGCGCCTGCGCTCTGATTGAAGAAAATCTCGACCTTCTGAAAATTTCCGAACAGCAAACCGAAGTCGTTTGCGATTCCGCCGAACGATTCGTTTCCCGAAAGCATACAAAGTTTTGGGATATAGTTTTTTTCGACCCGCCGTATAAAATCGATTACGGAGTTTTTTTGTATGAATTCGGCGCGAACGCGGAAAACCTGCTCAGTGAAAACGGAATTTTAATCGTCGAGCATCACGTCAAAAACGTTTTGTCCGACAGCGTGATTGACGTTCGGCGGCGGCGCGTCGTCAAACAAGGCGAAACCAATCTGAGCTTTTACGAAAGAAAATAGTTAATCGTTAATCGTTAATGGCAAGGCGATGTTCCGCAAACTTGACAATTAACACGTCAATGAACAATTAACAAAATGAGAATTTTTCTGGTCTGGCTTATCCTTTGTCTGATTTGGGGAACGACCTGGCTTTTTATTAAAATCGGACTTGAAGATTTGCCGCCGATTAGTTTCGCCGCCATCCGATTTATTCTTGCCCTTTTTATTCTCGCATTTATAATATATTTCCAAAAACTTCCGCTGCCGCGAACAAAGCCCGAATGGAAACTGTTGGCATTAACCGGATTTTTGCAGTTTTCAATCAATTACAGCCTCGTCTTCTGGAGCGAGCAGTATATTTCATCCGGTCTGGCGGCTGTTTTACAGGCGATGATTACCGTTTTCGGGCTGGTTCTCGCCTGGATTCATCTGCCGAATGAAAAAATTACGCGGCTTAAAATTTTTGCCGTGCTGCTCGGAATTACCGGCGTCGCCGTTATTTTTATCGAGCAGATGCAGATAAATTCCGTAACCGCATTTGCAGGTTGCGCCGCCATCGTCGTCGGCGCGTATGCGGCGGCGCACGCTTCGATTCTGGTTAAGGCTAAAGGCGCAAATATACATCCGGCGTCGATGCTTTTCGGGCAGATGGCGTTCGGCATTTTGCCCGTAATAATTTACGCGCTCGTCGAAGAAGGCAATCCGCTCGAATTTCATTGGACGGCGCGAGCGGTTTTCAGCATTTTCTATCTGACGATTTTGGGAACAATCGTCGCTTTTTGGCTTTATTACTGGCTTTTAAGTAAAATCGAATCGACCAAAGCGATGATGATTTCGCTGGTAACGCCTTTGATTGCCGTTTTAGTCGGCGCGGTTTTTCTCGGCGAAAGGTTTCCGCCGCAAACCGTTTTCGGCGGCGTTTTAATATTAGGCTCAATCGGTCTGATTGTTTTCCGCAAAAAAATAAAATCCGACGCGGCAACCGAAACCGCATCCGATTATCGACCACTGACGACCGACAACTGATTTATGTTTTTCAAATTCATAACTAGCTTATTTTACTTATATTTACCTAGTGCTACAGAGTGTTACAGCCTGAATATCAAATAGCATTTCTTCACTCTGTATTACTCTGTAAAAGCAAGTAACAGATACATAATTAGATACAGGCAGATTGCAGCCGAATCAATAAGTTTGATAGACTGCTTTTGCTTGGAATATATTCAGTTGTCAAAGAACTGAAAAGAGACGGTTTGAGAAT
>JALZOE010000383.1 GCA_030857325.1 Acidobacteriota bacterium | reverse complement strand
CCCTGTCCGCTCTGCGCTCAAGTTTGTGGTTCGTGCCGACTTTGATGGTTTTAACCGCCATTGTTCTGGCTTTGATTTTGATTGAAGTTGACGGGCGCGCCCGACACGATTGGCTGGCTGAATATCCGCGTCTTTTCGGCGCGGGCGCGGACGGCTCGCGCGGAATGCTTTCGGCAATCGCCAGTTCGATGATAACGGTTGCCGGTTTATCTTTTTCGCTGACGATTGTGGCGATGGCGCAGGCGTCGAGCCAATACACATCGCGCATTCTGCGAAATTTTATGCGCGACCGCGCCAATCAATTCGTTCTCGGCTTTTTCGTCGGCGTTTTCGCTTACTGTCTGATTGTTTTACGCACGATTCGCGGCGGCGACGAAGGCAGATTTATACCGGCGTTCGCCGCTTTGTGCGGGCTGGCGCTGGCGATTGCCAGTATCGGCGTGCTGATTTTTTTTATTCATCACATTGCGAGTTTGATTCAAGCGTCTTCGATAATCTCGTCGGTGGCTTTTGAAACAATCGCGGTGGTCGAGCGTCTTTTCCCCGAACAAATGGGCGAGGAAGCCGGCGAACGGGAAGAAGAACGAATGGCGGCGGAAATTGACCCGGAAAATTGGCGCGTGATTGCGGCGCGCGAAACCGGCTACGTTCGGGACGTTGACGCGGATGGACTCGTCGAATTTGCCGCCGGGCGCGGCGGAGTTGTAAAAATGGAGTGCGGCATCGGCGAATTCATCGTCAAAAATTCGCCGCTCGCCGCCTTCAACGGCGAAGGCGCGTTCGACGACGCGGCACGAACCGAATTTGAAAATCTGTATGTGATTGACAAATATCGAACGATTGACAAAGACGCGGCGTTCGGCATCCGCCAACTTGTTGACATTGCCTTAAAAGCCCTGTCGCCGGGCGTGAACGACACGACGACGGCAATCGTCTGCGTCGATTATCTCGGCGCGATACTCGCCGAATTCGCCGGACGGCGCGTCGAAAGCCGTTTCCGCTCGGAAGCGGGAAAAGTGCGTGTCATCGCCCGCGGCGCGACGTTCGCGTCGCTGACCGACGAAGCGTTCGACCAAATCCGCGACGTGGCGGACGGCAACACGGCGATTTATCTGCGCCAGCTCGATTCGATTCAAACAATCGCCCGGCAAACGAAAAGCGAAAAACGCCGCGGCATTTTAGCCAAACACATCGCGCTCGTCGCCGACGAAGCCGAACGAACATTGAAAAGCGAATACAACCAGCAAAAAGTGAGCGAAAAAATCGCGGAAACTAAAGTATCTTTAAAAGCGGAATTTTCGTAATCGAACGGCAGGTCGCTTGATTTATAGTAAAGCGCAATAGCAAAAAACAATGACAAATTTAAATTTAATTTTTCTACTGCAAACGCCGAATCCGGCTGCCGCGCCGCGCGAATTCGACGTGGGATTCGTCTGGCGGGCAATTGCCGATTTGGGCAACGGTTTTTTAGCGCAATTGCCGTATATCGTCATCGGAATCATCGTTTTCGGCGTGTTTCTGATTATTGCCAGACTGGTCAGCCGCGCGGTTCACACTGCCGGAGAGCGTACCAGGCTGGACGTAACGCTCGCCGGTTTGCTGGGGCGGCTCGCTTCGTTCGTGATTGCGGTTCTCGGTGTTTTCGTCGCCGCCGTGATTATTTTTCCCGCGTTTAAGCCGGGCGATTTGATAGCCGGTTTGGGGATTACTTCGGTCGCCATTGGCTTTGCCTTCAAAGATGTTCTGCAAAACTTTTTCGCCGGAATTCTTATTTTGTGGCGCAGACCGTTCGTCGTCGGCGATCAGCTTAGATTCAGGGAATACGAAGGCACGGTCGAAGAAATCAACGTCCGTTCAACCCGTCTGAAAACATTCGACGGCGAGCGCGCCGTGATTCCGAACGGCGAAATTTACGCTAATGCCGTTCTCGTCAAAACCGCTTATGATGTGCGGCGCGTAAAATTCATCGTCGGCATCGGTTACTTGGACGACATCGAAACGGGACGCGAAACGATTCGGCAAGTTCTTGACGGCACGGAAGGCGTTTTGCCGGAGCCGGGACCGTGGGTTTACGTTTCGGAACTCGCGCCGTCGTCGGTCAATTTTACGGTTTATTTCTGGGTTGATTCGCAGCAGGCGAATGTTTTGAAAGTCAGCGATAAAGTTGCGACGGGAATCAAATACGCGCTCGATAAAGCCGGAATTGATATGCCGTATCCGCATTCGGTCGTGCTGTTTCACGACGCTACGGGGACGCGCGACGGCGACATCGAGCGGGCGAAACATTCCGCCGCCCGTAACGAAAATTCAAATTAGGTTCGTTTGTTTTCGCGTTCGAGCAATAAAAATTTAGATTGCTTTATGAAGTGTCGCCGGACAGTTAATCAAGTTCAACACTTGCTCTGCCCGGTCGCAACCGATTACCGTTTTTAATCTTTTCCCGTGATAACACTCAAACTGTTTGAGTGTTATCACGGATTTACTTTGTCCGCATATCGTTAAAATCGAGATTACATCGAGTTGCATTTATTGCGCGATTTTTTTTCAAAAGAGAATCAAGTCGGCGAATGATAAAGCCTTCGACAGAAAACGAATTTATTAAGATTGAGTTAAAAACATTATGGACGAGAAACAAGACGCAGCTACGGAAGAAAACCGGCAATCAGAACCGCGCAGGGATACTGCGGTGCGCGAATCCGGTATCGGAACGGGAAGGAAAGTCGGTCTTTACGGTTGCGCCTTTCTGGTGGCGGCGTTCGTCATAATGATTATCGTTCTGATTATCACGGGAATGTATGCACCGTTTCCAAGCAACGAAGGGGTCGGTCCATAAACGAATGAACGGACAAACAGGCAGGCGCAGGATAACGCTTGCATCAACAAACCTGATGTAACAAGCAGGTCAAAAATCAAAAGTGTGAAAGCACTGAGAACTAACAAAGGGAGAAAAATAATGGAAAATACAAAGACCACGACGGACAATCAATTTATTGTTACCGGATTATTCAAAGACAAAGACAGCGCGGAATGCGCTTACGACGCGCTCACCGAGCGCGGCTACGACAAGGATAAAGTGGATGTGATGATGTCGAACGAAACGCGCGACCGCTACTATTCAAGCGACACGGCTGATGAAACGGAACTCGGCTCGAAAGCGCTCGAAGGCTCAGGCACGGGAGCGGCAATCGGCGGCACGCTCGGCGCGATTATCGCCGGTATCGCCGCCATCGGAACGAGCGTTATTCTTCCGGGAGTCGGTTTAATCATCGCCGGACCGCTCGCTGCCGCTTTAGTCGGCGCGGGCGCGGGCGGACTGGCGGGCGGACTGCTCGGCGCGCTCGTCGGCTCAGGCATCCCGGAAGAACACGCGGAAGTTTACGAATCGGGCGTTAAATCAGGCGGCATCGTGTTACGCGCTAATCCGCGCAACGCGGAAGACGCGGCATTTATTGAAAGCAAGTGGAAATCGTGCGGCGGCGAGCAGATTTATTCCAACGCCGCGCAACAAACGACGACGGCAAGAGGCGTGTCGAGCGCGAATACAGCCGAGCGGCGCGACACGAACACGGGCGGTGTCAGCATTCCGGTAATCGAAGAAGAACTGCAAGTCGGCAAGCGCACCGTCGAGAGCGGCG
>JALZOE010000050.1 GCA_030857325.1 Acidobacteriota bacterium | reverse complement strand
AAACCGGCTTGACGACGCGCCACGCTTTTGTTTTTGTTTTGTAGTCGGGAAGTTTTTCAAAATAATCTTCAAACAATCTGAATAAAGATTTGTCGGCTTTTGATTCGACCGAATCGTAAAAAAATAAATAAGTCGTATATTCATCTTTTTGAGCGTTTCCCGCAAAACCTTCCCAAATCAATTGGCGGTTGTCGGAACTGTCTTCGGTCGAAACCAGAATTTCGCCGACGGAGAAATCTGCGGTTTTTTCGTCCGTGCCGCGCAAAAAACCTTTCGCCGCCGTCCCGACCGTCGGGCAAACGTGCGTGATTGATTTTCCGGCGTTTATCTGCCGCGAAACCGGCGAGTTCGTTCCCGTCGCGTCAACAAAAAGTTTCGACGCGAAAAGTCTGCGCCGTCCGTTTTTCAAATCTTCGCACTCGATTAAAACTCGTTCTTTGTTTGAAAAGGCGCGAACGAAACGCAGATTGTCGATGATTTTTGAATCGGTTTTTTTTAATTTTTCCGCCGCCAGATTTAATAATTTGTCGGCTTCAATCGCCACGTCCAGAACATTTTCCATAAAAAGCGGCGGCGTTTTTATCTTTGAATTGGCGTCGTAAAATTTAACGAAACCGGTTTCGTAGCGATTGGCGACGGCGGTTTCAATTTCCTCTTTCGTAAAAAGTCCGGCTTTAATAAATTCCTGCAATTCGTCGTCGGAGATATTCCAATCGCGGTGCGTTTTCCCGACCGTGTGCGCGTCGAAAACCAGAACTTTGCGATTATATTCGGTTGCCATAACCGCCGCGTGAAGCAGTCCGAGCGTTCCGCCCGCGTAAACGATTTCAAATTCGGCTTCGATTTCCGCATTTTCGGGCAAACTGTCAAACAAAATAACTTCGTCGGTTCGGTCGGGATTTTCGCGAAATTCGTTCCAGCGTTCTTCGATTTCCCAAATCCGACTGAGCCACGCTTCGCGGTTCGGCAAATGCGCGAGATTCTCCACCGTTTGTGGAAATCGGCGGCGCAGTTCGTTTAAATTCGGGAAATTGTTTTTCATCTTGGTTTGAATAAATTAGAACAGGCGCGACGAATTTTTCAAAATCGAATCGAAACACTGTTTGTTTTTGTTAGAGAAAGAATCTTGTATAATCACAGTTTGCAAAATTGCTGAAATTTGCATCATAAAAGTTATGAAATTTGAAACTATACAAGCGGCTTTGGATAAAGAAAAAGTCGGCGCGGAAGAAGCGTGCAGCCAGTCGAACGGGCTTGATGCGTATATGGCGATGCCGGACTTGGAGTTGCGCGAGCGTATCGAGAACGCCAGAAAAATCTTAGGCTCGCGCGTCATCATTTTGGGGCATCATTACCAGCGCGACGATGTTATCGAACACGCCGATATTACCGGCGATTCCTACCAGCTTTCGGTCGAAGCCTCAAAACGAAAAGACGCCGAGTTTATCGTTTTCTGCGGCGTGCATTTTATGGCTGAATCGGCTGATATTCTGGCGCAGGAGAATCAAAAAATTATTTTGCCGGATTTAGGCGCGGGCTGTTCGATGGCTGATATGGCGAGCGTCGAGCAGGTCGAAGATGCGTGGGAGCAGTTAAAAGACATCGGCGTTATCGGCGAAGGACGAACGGTCGCGCCGATGACTTATATGAATTCGAGCGCGGCGATAAAAGCCTTTTGCGGGCGGCACGAAGGCGTCGTCTGCACGTCGTCGAACGCCGTTCCGCTGTTCGATAAATACTTGAAAGAATTCGACAAAATGTTTTTCTTCCCCGACCAGCATCTGGGCAGAAACACGGGCGTCAAATTCGGCATTCCGCTCGACAAAATGGCTTTGTGGAATCCGTTTGAAGAACTCGGCGGCAACTCCGAAGAAGAACTTCACAACGCAAAACTAATTTTATGGCGCGGGCATTGTTCGGTTCACGGCAGATTCAAACCGTGGCACGTTGACCAAATTCGCAAGGAAATTCCCGGCATTCAGGTTCTCGTTCACCCGGAATGTATGAACGAAGTCGTCGATAAATCGGATTTGAACGGCTCGACATCTTTTATTATCAATACAATTACCGATTCGCCCGCCGGTTCAAAATGGGCGGTCGGCACGGAATTGAATTTGGTTCTGCGTCTGCAAAAGAAATTTCCCGACAAAGAAATTCGCCTGCTCGCGCCCGATTTGTGTATGTGCGCGACGATGTATCGCATCGCGCCGCAAAATCTGGCGTGGACGCTGGAAAATCTGGTCGCCGGAAATGTGGTAAATGAAATTACGGTTGACGACGAGACGAAACACTTTGCCAATATCGCTTTAGAGAGAATGATTTCGCTAACAGAACAGAATCAGAAAAAGAGAAATTAGCCACGAATTACGCGAATAACACGAATTAAAGAAAAAATAAGAACAATAATTTTACACGTTTCTGAAACTTAAAATTTTGTTTTAATAATTTTTCTTATTCGTGTCCGTTCGTGTAATTCGTGGCTAAAAAATTATGGCTGAATTTCGAGACAAACTCCCGGAAAACACGCGCGGAAAATACTACGTCGATAAAATGTGTATCGACTGCGACGTGTGCCGCGACACCGCGCCCGAAAACTTTACGCGCTACGACGAAAACGGTTATTCGTTCGTTTATAAACAACCGGAAACGCCCGAAGAAATCGCGCTGTGCGAAGAAGCGCTGCTCGCGTGTCCGGTCGAAGCGATTGGAGACGACGGTTAATAAAAAAATTCGCAATTATAGAAATGATTAAATTTTTTATTTTATTTGACGCTGCTTGTTCCAAAACACTAAAGCTAACATCAAACAGACAACAGCAAAAAATTCAGCAATCATTCCCAACCCAATCCATTCAATTCCAACCCAACCAAAATCTTTCATTTTTTCACGAGTTTCAGGCGGAATTTTATTGATTTCGTGTTGAACTCCAAAATGACAAGTGGCGAACGAAACAACTGTTAAAAGTAAAAATGAAAAAAGCAAAATTTTAATATGTCTTTTCATTTTCATTACGACTTAAATATTCGTTGAATTTCTGCAGCAACTTTTTCTAAATCATTGTCAGAAAGTTTGCCGATCTTCTTGACGATACGATTTTTATCAATCGCCCGCATTTGAAAAATCATTACAGCTGAAGTTTGCGTTAAGTCATTTTCCTGCGTCGGTTCAATTTGAACGGAAAAGGCAAAACGCAAAGCGTTAAGATTTGAAGTAACGGGAGCAATCATTAACATTGGCACACCGGCAACATCGGTTTGCACGGCAACGGCAGGTCTTTTTCCGCTTTGTTCGCGCCCGTCGCTTGTCGGCAAATTGATAATTAAAACATCGCCGCGCGCCATTTATTTCGTCTCCGCGAGTTTGCTTTCAAAATTTAGAAAATCTTCATCGCTCGCTGCTTCCCAAGCCGAAAATTCATTTTCCAAATCGTTTCCGTCAAACGGAATAACTCTAGCCAAAGGCTTGCCGTTTTCTTCAATTACGATTTCGTCGCCGTTTTTCGTCAAAGCGATAAGCATTTGCACGGAATTTGGCACATCGTTAATACTGATTGTTTTAATCATTTTAACCTCGTTTTTGAAAGCGATTATAACACGATATTAAAAGCCGTTTCGGAAACGATTTCTTATATAAATAGCTAAACTGCAAATGTTGAATTAAAATTCTTAAAGAAAAATTTTATGACGAATAAAAATCAGCCGCCGACGGTCAAAGCCGGAATATTCGGCGGGCATTTTCTCGAATTTCGGCGCAATCCGACGGCGTTTTTGCAGAAAATAACAAAGCTCGGCGACGTAACGACTTTTAATCTCGGCGGGCAGACGGCGTTTTGCATAAATCATCCCGAACTGATTAGGGATTTGCTCGTTACGAGCAACCACAAATTTATCAAAGGACGGGCTTTGCAGCGAGCGAAAAAACTGCTTGGCGAAGGTTTGCTGACGAGCGAAAAAGATTTTCACCTGCGGCAAAGGCGAATGATTCAGCCCGCGTTTCACCGGCAAAGAATTACCGGTTACGCCGAATCGATGATTGAATTTACCGAACGAATGGCGAACGAATGGCAAAGCGGCGACGTGCGCGATATTGACCGGGAAATGATGCGCTTGACTTTAAATATTGTCGGCAAAACTCTGTTCGGCGCGAATGTCGAGGGCGACGCCGGCGAAGTCGGCAAAGCGATGACGACGATTGTTTCGATGTTTAATCTGCTGCTTCTGCCGTTTGCCGAACTGCTTGAAAAACTGCCGCTTCCGCATACTAAAAAATTTAACAACGCCAAGAAAACGCTTGACGAAGTGATTTATAAAATTATCGACGAGCGAAGAAAATCCGGCGAAGATACGGGCGATTTGTTGTCGATGTTATTAAACGCGCGGGACGAGGAAAGCGGCGCGCGGATGACCGACGAGCAAATCCGCGACGAGTGTATGACGCTCTTTTTAGCCGGACACGAAACCACTTCAAACGCTTTGACGTGGACTTTTTATCTGCTGTCGCAAAACGCCGAAGCGGAAGCGAAATTTCACCGTGAACTCGACGAAGTTTTAGGCGACAAACCGCTCGCGCCCGAAGATTACCCGCGTCTTAAATACACCGAAAACGTTTTCGCCGAATCGCTGCGGCTTTTTCCGCCCGCGTGGACAATCGGAAGATTGGCAACCGAAGCGCACGAATTCGGCGGTTTCGAGATACCGAAAAATTCGCTCGTTCTGGCTTCGCCGTTCGCGCTGCACCGCGACGCGCGCTTTTGGGAAAACGCCGAAGAATTTCAGCCCGAACGCTGGGGAAAACTTTCAATCAAGGAAGCGGGCAACAATTTCGTTTATTTCCCGTTCAGCAAAGGCGTCCGAAGCTGCGTCGGCGAAAGTTTCGCGTGGACGGAAGGCGTTTTGCTGCTCGCCGCTCTCGGCAGACGCTGGAAATTGAATTTGATGCCCGAACAAAAAATCGCGCTTCAAGCTATGATTACGCTGCGCCCGAAATACGGAATGAAAATGAAGATTGAGAAAAGATAAAAGGGAAAAATTTATGAAGAAAACTTTATTTTTAATCGCAGCGGTATTTTTTCTGTCTAACCTCAGCGCGGCTCAAGAGAATAGCGGACCTAACATCATTGTTAAAGTTACCGCAGGTGCTTGTGAACTTAATAGCTTACATTTTGACATAATTTCAAACATAGCTAATTACGAGAAAGAAAGAGTTTTTGCTATTTTTCGCGCCGGAAAAGGAGAAACAGAAAGCGTCAATGCAAAACGATTAGCGCACGTCAAAATGTTTCTTGAAAATCAAAAGGGCTGGAAATGGAAAAGTTTCAATGTAATTTATGCTCGCGGCGAAAAATCGGATGGTGAAGGAAAAATTGAATTTTACATTGGCGGAAAACCTTTTCTCGTCGTGATGTCGCCAAAAAATAAAACTCCTTGTTTAGATTGTTGCGATGGCGGTTTTACAAGCCCGCAAAATTTGGTTAAGAAAAGAAATGCGAAACGAAAATCGTAAATTTTACTTTGTTTCAATCAAAACAACCTTTCCGTCTTTCCAAACGGCAATCGGATTTCCGGCGCGTTGATGCGCTTGAACGGCTTCGCGGACGGCGCGCTGTAAGGTTTCGGTGATTTGCTTTTCGTCGTCGAAAATTTTATCAATTCGGTCTTTCTTTCCCTTTTCGTTATTTTCACTTTTCATATTTTTCTTTTAATTGTTTCCAAACATCCGGCTCGAAAACTTTTTCTGTTTTTGATAAATTTCCTTTGGCAATCAGTCTTATATTTTCCGCGTCGGAATTATCGTAAAAAATCCAATTGTCGGCAATCGGCTGATAAAGCGCGAAAAAGTTTTGCAAGCCTTTTTCGTAGCGTCTTTTAATTGTCGCTTCGGGAATGTCGTGTCCGCCTTGCCGCACCCTTTCGGCGACGCGCAAGACGGCAAGTTCCGAATTTTCCAAATATAAAAAAACTAATTTGAATTTATAACCGTTTTCGCGCATTCGATTCAAACGCTGGAGAAAACTGCGCGTCGAGAGCGTCGTTTCAAATGCAAAATCGACGTTCGATTCGGTTAATTCATCGAGCCGTCGAAGCATAATTTTCCCCGCCGTAATTGCAACTGTTTCCGGCGCAAACGCCGACAAGCCTTGCGCCAATGTGTCGGCGTTGACAAATTCGGAAACGCCGAGCGTGTCGCGCAGAAGATATGGCGCGACGGTCGATTTTCCCGCGCCGTTTGCTCCGGCGATGACGATAACGTGCGGCATTTTAAATTATAAATATTTCTTGCCTTTCAGCTTTTCCGGCAGCAAATCTTTCGCCGTGTATTTTTCGTAGCCTTCGCCGTAGCCGAGTTCTTTCATTAAACCTGTGGGAGCGTTTCTTAAATTCAGCGGGACGGGCAAGTTGCCGAGTTTTCTGGCGTCTTCGAGCGCCGCCATATAAGCGTTATATGCGCTTTTGTCTTTTTTGCATTGCGATAGATAGACGACGCCGTGCGCGAGATTTATTCCGGCTTCGGGCAGTCCGACGGTTTCGACGGCGCGGAAAACGGCGTTGGCGACAACCAAAGCCGTCGGCTGGGCGACGCCGACATCTTCCGAAGCAAATATAACCATTCGGCGGGCGATAAATTTCGGGTCTTCGCCCGCTTCAATCATTCGGGCGAGATAATAAATCGCGGCGTTGGGCTGCGAGGCGCGCATACTCTTAATAAACGCACTGATGACGTTGTAATGTTCTTCGCCTTTTTTGTCGTAGCGCAGAAATTTTGACTGCAAAGTGTTTTTCAGCGTTTCGACGTTGACTTTGTTTTCATAAAGGCGCGCCGTGTTTTCAATCATCGTGATTGCTTGTCTGGCGTCGCCGTTCGCCAATTCGACGAGCCAGTTTTTCGCTTCGCCGTCTAATTCAAAACCTGTTCGGTCAATAATCAAACTCATTTCTTCCGGCGCGAGTTCGTTCAAAACAAAAACGCGCAGGCGCGAGAGAAGCGCGGGAATAATTTCAAAACTCGGATTTTCCGTCGTCGCGCCGATTAAAACAAGCTCGCCCGATTCGACAAACGGCAGCAGAAAATCCTGCTGTGCTTTGTTGAAACGGTGAATTTCGTCAAGAAATAAAACTTTCGGTCTGTTTTCTTCTTTCGGCGATTTGATGATTTTGCGAATGTCTTCTTTGCCGGCGGAAACGGCGGAAAGCTCGTGAAAATCGGCGTGAATCGCGTTGGCATACATTCGGGCGAGCGTCGTTTTGCCGACGCCGGGCGTTCCCCATAAAACGAACGAGAAAATATGACCTTGTTCGATTGCCGCGCGAAGCGGTTTTCCCGCGCCGACGAGATGCGTTTGTCCGACGAAATCTTCGAGCGTTTCGGGTCTGATTTTATTTGCGAGCGGCTGCATAAATTCGATTATAGCAAATATCAAACCGGCAAAGTTTAACGATTTATTCCTTCGCGCGCTCCGATAATTTCCTGAAAAACCGAAGCGTCTTCGGTCATTTGAATATTGTTGAAAAAAACGTAGGCGATTTTGTTTTTCGGCAGTAGCGCGGCGAGTTCTTCGAGTTCTTCGGGTTCGTATTTGTAGCGCCAGCCGCCGCGCCCGTGCAGGCGATAATAAATTTTGTCGGGCGTCGTCGTGATGCGCGAAAACGGGTCAATGACATGGCGCAAGTCGAAGCGCTCGCAAACGTCTTTGACAATCGCATCCGTCCAATCCGCGCCGCGCGGCTCGAAGGCGAAATCTAACTTGCCGCGTTCGATTGATGAAAAGAACCTTTCGAGATTTTCGAGATTTTCCCGGTATGGTTTGAAGCTCGCCGGACATTGGAAAAGAATTGTTTGCGCCCGCAGAGCATTCGCACAAGCCAGAGTAGTGTCCCACGCTTCTTTGACGATTGCCGTCGGTTGGAAACGTCCGGCTTCGGCGCGTTCGGTTTCGGTTAATTGACGTTTTAAACGTTTATACGTCGGGCTTTTCGCTTCGTGCGTGATAAGCTGCCACGCTTTTACGGCAAACTCGAATCGGGCGGGAACTTCGGCGCGCCAGCGTTCGAGCGTTTTTATCTGCGGCGGCTGATAGAATGTATGCTGTATCTCGACGCAGGAAAACATTTGCGAGTATTTTTCTTTTGTTAAATGAAATCCGCACGTTCCGACGCGTATTTTGCTTTTCATAAAGGTTTTTTGTAGGAGCGACGGACAAGTTCCGCGCCCGCTTTGTTTATTTAACGCCGCTTGTTTATTTAACTACAATTACGGACGAGGACAAGCCGCTGCCCTACAATTGTATTTGGAAAATTCGATGTAAAGAAATAAAATCAATGTCGATCGCCAAAAGCGGAAACAAATTCGCAAAGGTTTGGAAATGTTATGCAAAATTGGAAAACATACTTTTTGCCGGTCGCGGCGGCGGTCGGCGTACTTTTCGTCGTCGCATTTTTATACTGGTATTCGGTTTCGCCGGGATTGTCCGTTTACGCGCAGAGAGTCGTCGTAACTTCCGATTTGAAACCGGCGGCGGCTCCGTTGGCGAACGAGAAAGAAGCGGCGAGCGGCGACAATCAACCAAAGCCGCTTCTGGTCGTAGCGCCGGTTTCGGTGTCGGGTTTGAAAACGGCGGCGGCTGAAAATTCGCGGCTTCGGTATAATCTGCGCTGGACTTTCGGCGGCAAATCGCAGTTCGGCTGGTTTATTTACGTTCCTTTGATACAGCAGACAACCGGCGCGGCGCAGGGCGCGGAAACGCCGGAATTTGCGGGCGCGGTCGCCGTCTGGCAGCAGCAGTTCGGACTTTCGACGACCGGAAAAATGGACGCCGAAACGCTTTACAAAATGGTCGAATGGTGGCAGTCGCGCCGTCTGAACGACAGCACGTATCCGTCGCCCAATCAATTATTGACCGCGCCGATTGCCGATTTCTACGACCCGACGCGCTCAATCGGCTTGCTCAAAGTCGAGCGCGAAACTTACGCCGCTTACAAAAGAATGGTCGCGGCGGCGGCAAAAGACCCGACGCTTAACCTGAAAACGACGAAAACGGGCGAATTAGCGTCCGACGAGAAATTTCTGAAGATAGTTTCCGCGTTTCGCTCGCGCGAATATCAGGCGCTGCTGCGAAAGCAGTCGCCCAATTCCGGGCGCGCCGGACTTGCCACGAACAGCCCGCATTTTACCGGACACGCGCTCGACATCTACGTCGGCGGCGAGCCGGTCATCACAAAAGACATCAACCGCGCTTTGCAGGCGCAGACGCCGGTTTATAAATGGCTGGTTAAAAATGCGGAAAAATTCGGATTCTACCCGTATTACTACGAGCCGTGGCACTGGGAATACGTTCCCAACAGGCTTAAAACTTACACGCAGCCCGCTAACTAAAAAATAGAGTTTCTAACAATAGAAAAAAAGGGTTTAGCCGCGAACGATTCAGAATGCACGAATAAGAATAAGAATAATTCGTGTCAATTCGTTTGGTTGGCGGCTAAACCTTTTTTATTTTTTAAGTCGTTCTACTGGGAAGTATTTTTTCTTCGCGTCGTGCCGTTCGACATTTTTTGTTTAACTCCGACTGCCGCGCCGCGCAGGACGACCGGCATTACGTGCCCGCCGCTGGTTTCGCGTCCGGCTTTGACGTTTTCCACGGAAACGACGAATTGTTTTTTGGCGACGGCGCGCGCCAGTATATTTTCCAAATCTCTGTCGGGTATGTGCGTGGAATCAATGCCGCTCGATTCGATTTCGGCACGCAGGTTGGCGACCGTGTTTGTTTTGCGGTCGTAAACGTCCGGGTAAATGTGCAGGTTTCCGGCTTCGATAACCTGCGTGTCATATGTAATCTCGACCGGAATCGCCGGGTCAATGTTTGCATGCAGAGTTTTGAGATTCGTCTTCGCGCGCGCAATCTGTCTCGTCGACACGGGAAGCGAGCGCGCGGCGACGATTTTTTCCGCCAAATCATACAAATCCGCTTTCATCATCCGCACGCAGCCGTGCGAAACGAGACTGCCCAAATCGCCGACGCCTTTCGCCTGGTGAATCAGAAAACCGTCGCCGAGCGGAATTTTTAATTTGCCGATTGGATTGCGCGAATCGGTCGGCTTGATGACTTCGCCGGGTTTGACGCCTTTGGTTTCTCTGACCCAATCGCTGTTCGGCGGAATCCACGTCGGATTCCAGATGACGGCGGAAGCCTGCCGCTGACCGATATAAATCGGGTGGTCTTTCATCCCGACGCCGACCCAGTAAGTTTTAACTTCCTTGCCGTTCTGCCAGAGCGTCAACTGAAACGCCGGAACATTAACCGTTATTTTCAAATTGTCGTCGCCCGGAACGAGCGCGGTTTTTTCAATCGTG
>JALZOE010000382.1 GCA_030857325.1 Acidobacteriota bacterium | reverse complement strand
CGTTATTTTTCCGGGCGACGGGGTGAATTTCACCGGGTCTTCGGCGTTGATGCGGCATTCGATGGCGTGTCCGACAATCTGCAAATCGTCCTGCGTGTAGCCTAATTCGTCGCCTTCGGCAATGCGGATTTGATTTCGCACGATGTCGGCGAGCGTTACCATTTCCGTTACCGGATGCTCGACCTGAATGCGCGTGTTCATTTCCATAAAATAAAACGAGCCGTCTTCGTCGAGCAGAAATTCAAATGTTCCCGCGCTCGAATAACCGATTTCCTTACACGCTTTGACCGCAACCGCGCCCATTGCCTCGCGCTGTTCGGGCGTAATGACCGGCGACGGCGCTTCTTCCAGTAATTTTTGATGACGACGCTGAATCGTGCATTCGCGCTCGCCCAAATGAATGCAGTTGCCGTATTCGTCGGCTAGAACCTGTATTTCGATGTGGCGCGGGCGTTCGATGTATCTTTCGATATAAACGCTGCCGTTTTTAAATGCCGCCAACGCTTCGGTCTGCGCCGTTTCGAGATTAGTTTCCAAATCTTCTTCGCGCCTGACGATTCGCATTCCGCGCCCGCCGCCGCCCGCCGCCGCTTTGATAATTACGGGGAAACCGATTTCCTTTGCCAGTCTTACCGCTTCTTCCGTCGATTCAATCGGTTCGGGACTGCCAGGCAAAATCGGAACGCCCGCCGCTTTCATCGTTCGGCGCGCTTCGACTTTATCGCCCATCATTCCGATAACTTCCGGGCGCGGACCGATAAATTTTATATTGCAGTCTTCGCAGATTTTCGCGAAAGTTTCCGATTCGGCAAGAAATCCGTAGCCCGGATGAATCGCATCGACATTGGTGATTTCCGCCGCACTGATGATTGCCGGAATATTCAAATAGCTTTGCGACGAAGGCGGCGCGCCGATACAAACCGCTTCGTCGGCATAGCGAACGTGCAGCGCGTCTTTATCGGCGGTCGAATGCACGGCGACCGTTCTGATGCCGAGTTCCTTGCACGTCCAGATTATCCGGCACGCAATCTCGCCGCGATTGGCAATTAAAATTTTGCGAAATTCTCGCTTTTTCATTTAGGAAATTTTTAGCCACAAACAGACACGAAAAAACACGAAATTTTCTTTTTTTTGTTCGTGCTGTTTCGTGTCTATTCGTGGCTCAAACTCTTACTTCTTTATTCCGAAAAGCGGTTGACCGTATTCGACCGGCTGACCGTTTTCGACATAGATTTTTACGACTTCGCCAGACATTTCCGCCTGAATTTCGTTCATCAGTTTCATCGCTTCGACAATGCAGACCGTCGTCTCCGGCGACACGACACTTCCTTCTTTAACGTAAGGCTCTTTGTCGGGCGCGGGTGAACTGTAAAAAGTTCCGACAATCGGCGAAGTGATTTTATGAAGATTTTCGTCGGCTGAAGCGGCGGCGCTTTCGGCGGCTGATTCGGATTCCGTTTTAGCCTGCGCGGATTGAGCCGGAGCGGAAGACGCGGCAAATTGTTGCTGCTGCTGCGGCATCGCCTGAACAAACTGCGGCGCGGGATTTTTGCTCAAACGAACACGAATATTGGCGTTTTCAAATTCAAAATCGGTAAAGCCATTTTCGTTGACCAGACTGGCAAGCTCGCGCAGTTCATCCATATTCAACGAAGGCTCGGAAACCTTCTGCCGCTCTGCCGCGCCGCCGCTCGCGCCCTGCTTTTTAGCGGTTTCTTTTTTTGCCGATGTCGCTTGTTCGCTCATCTTCGCTCCTTAAAAAAGAATCGGCAGTAGTCGAATTGGCAGAAAAATAAAAAATTGCCGTCCGTTACTGCCGATTGACTACTTTGTCGCCGTCGCCGCAAGTTCGCGCGGACTGTCAACCAATTCGATAACCGCCATTTCCGCGTTGTCGCCGCTTCTGCGTCCGAGTTTTATAATTCGAGTGTAGCCGCCGTTGCGGTCTTTGTAGCGTGTTCCGAGGTCGTCGAACAGACGCTGAACGGCTTTAACGCCTGCCGTTCTTTCAATCGCTTCTTTCGGCGCGCCTTTCGCGCCGCGAAAACGGCTTTGCTCGTTTTTAAAGTTACGGTTTCCGGCGTGGAAAAAGCGCACCGCCTGACGACGCAGATGGACTTTTCGCGCCGCCGCGTCGTCGCCAGTTAAATTTTCCGCGCGGCGCGCCAATGTGATTACTTTTTCGACAAACGGGCGCAGTTCCTTTGCCTTTGAAATCGTCGTAATAATATATTCTTTATCCGCAATAATTAAAGAAGTCGCCAGATTGCGAAGCAGCGAAATACGATGCTCGGTGGTTCTTCCCAATTTACGATGTGCTTTTAAGTGTCGCATAAAATTTAAGTTCAAAGTTCAAAGTTCAAGGTAGTTTCTGACTTTGAACCTTGAACTTTGAACTGTTTTTTTAATCTAAGTTACGTTCGCCCGAACCCGGAATCGGATTGCCCTGTTCGTCAAAATCCATACCGAAATCGAGTCCCATACCGTGCAGTAAATCCTTGATTTCCGTCAAAGATTTTTTGCCGAAATTTTTCGTGTGCAGCATATCGTGTTCGCTGCGGCGAATAAGGTCGCGAATCGAACGAATATCGGCGTTTTTCAGACAGTTGTAAGAACGCACGGAAAGTTCCAGTTCGTCAACCGGACGGTCGAGCAAATCGTTGCGAAGAAGCGGCGGACGCGCGATGTCTTCGTATTTAAATTCGTCTTCTTCTTCCTCAAAGTTGACGAAAATCGACATATGGTCTTTAACCAGTTTTGCCGCCAGCCCGATTGAATCTTCCGGCTTAACCGAGCCGTCCGTCCAAACTTCGATAACCAATTTATCGAATTCGGTATTCGACCCCTGACGCGTTTTATCGACGCTGTAATTAACTTTTTTAATCGGCGTATGCACCGAGTCAATCGGAATGTAGCCGACGGAAAGGTCTTCGTCGTTGTTAAACTCGGCGGACACATAGCCGCGCCCGCTTCTGAGTCTCATTTCGATATTAAGCTCGCCGTTGGCGCTGATTGTCGCGATATGTATATTTTTATCGAGAATTTCGACATCGCCGTCGGCTTCAATATCCGCGCTGGTAACTTCGCCCGCGCCGCTTTTGCCGATGGTTAAGGTTTTCGGACTCGCGCCTCCGTGCAGTTTAAAGGGAATTTGCTTGAGGTTTAAAATCACGTCGGTTGCATCTTCGACCACGCCTTTTATGGACGAAAATTCGTGCTCGACGCCTTCGATTTTGATGGCGGTAACAGCCGCGCCTTCGATTGATGAAAGCAGCGCGCGTCTGAGCGAGTTGCCGATAGTCGTCCCGAACCCGCGTTCAAACGGCTGAGCGTAAAACTTGCCGTATCTTTCGGTCAAAGTTTCGGACTCGACATTTAAACGATTGGGCATTTGAAAATCCGTCCATTGATTATTTTGTGTCATATTCTTTTAAAAAGTTTGTAGAGTTCATCGGGTTTGTAGAGTGGAAGAAAAATTTCTTCAACTCTACAAACCCTATAAACTCTATGAACTACTTACTGTAAAGCTCGACGATTAACTGTTCGTTAATATTTGCATCGACATCCTGACGAGTCGGCAGCGCCGAAACGGTAATGCTCAAATCTTCGCCGGCTTGCGAAATCCAATTGGGTCGTCCGCGTCCGACAGC
>JALZOE010000381.1 GCA_030857325.1 Acidobacteriota bacterium | reverse complement strand
GCTCGCAGGTGATGCAGACTTTGAGTTATTTAACCGACGTTATCGGTCCGCGCCTGACCGGTTCGCCGCAAATGAAGCGGGCAAACGAATGGACGCGCGACCAGATGACCAAATGGGGAATGCAGAACGCCAAGCTCGAAGCGTGGGGGCCGTTCGGACGCGGCTGGACGCTGAAAAATTTCAGAGCCGATGTTGTTTCGCCTTACACAATTCCGGTTATCGCTTACCCGAAAGCGTGGTCTCCTTCGACGAAAGGCGCGGTAACGGCTGATGTCGTTTATCTTGACGTGAAAACCGATGCTGATTTTGATAAATATAAAGGTAAATTGAGAGACAAAATTGTGCTTGTTTCCAGCGTGCGCGAATTGAGAGCAGAAGAAAAGCCTTTATCGGCTCGTCTTACCGACGAAGAATTGGCAAAAATGGCGAACGCGCCAAATCCAGCCGCCGCTCAACATTCGCAACAATCTCAAATGCAGCAGCAACCGCCTTCGCCGCAGCAAATCGAGCGTCTTCAGAGACTTAGGGCAAGATTAAAAACCGCGAAATTCCTGCTCGACGAAGGCGCGGCGGTTATCGTTGACAACAGTTTCGGAGGCAGCGGCGGAACGCTTTTCGTGCAGGGCGCAAGCGTCGCGCAGGAAGATGTCCCCAATCTGACGAACGGAGTTTTTACAATCCCCAGAAGTCTTCCGCCGCAGCAAAAGGAAGCCGAAAGCCGTATGCTGCCGCAGATGACGATGGCGACCGAACATTACAACCGGCTAGTGCGAATGATAAATCAGGGCGAAAAATTGAAAATGACCGTCGATATTGCCGCCGAATACAATGATAACGACCCGATGGCTTACAACACGATTGCCGAAATTTCCGGCACAGACCCGAATTTGAAAGCCGAAGTCGTGATGCTCGGCGGACATATGGATTCATGGCACGCCGGCACGGGCGCGACCGACAACGCGTCAGGCGTCGCCGTCGCAATGGAAGCGGCAAGAATTATTCAAACTTTGGGATTGAAACCGCGCCGCACGATTCGCGTGGCTTTGTGGTCTGGCGAAGAACAGGGACTTTTCGGCTCAAGAGCTTACGTCAAGGAACATTTCGGCGAAATGCAGGGCGGAACTCCGGCGGCAAACGGTCAACCGGCGAATCCGGGAACGCTCGCCAAAAAATCCGATTACGAAAAACTTTCCGCTTATTATAATCTCGACAACGGCACGGGCAAAATTCGCGGCGTTTATATGCAGAGCAATCCGTCGGTGCGACCGATTTTCGAGCAATGGCTCGCGCCGTTCGGCGATTTGGGCGCGAAAACTCTAACGCTCGCCAACACCGGCGGCACAGACCATTTAGCGTTTGATGCCGTCGGACTTCCCGGTTTTCAATTTATCCAGGACGAAATCGAATACGACACCCGAACGCATCACTCGAATCAGGACGTTTTCGACCGCATCCAAGCCGACGATATGAAACAGGCGGCAACCATTATGGCGGCGTTCGTTTACCAAACGGCGATTATGGACGAGAAAGTGCCGCGCAAACCGATGAAGTAATCGGATTTCAAACGGCGATGCGAAAAAGATTGGAGGGGCGAGGACAAGCCATCGCCCCTCCAATCTTTTTCAATAAACGTATTTGCCAATCGAAAATTCAAAATCTAAAATCTAAAATTCGATTATGTATCCGCAAGGCAATCTTTTTATACCGGCGTCGCACGGAAAACTCGAAGCGATTTTGAAAGAACCAACCGTTGCGCCGAACGGCGTCGCGCTCGTCTGCCATCCGCATCCGCTCGGACAAGGGACGATGCACAACAAAGTCGTTTACCGCGCCGCCGCCGGATTATTGGAAGCCGGATTGGTAACTTTGCGTTTTAATTTTCGCTCTGTCGGCGCATCGACCGGCGCGCACGACGACGGCGACGGCGAACGACAGGACGTAAAAGACGCGCTCGATTATTTGACTAAAAACTATCCGAATCAGGAAATCACGCTCGCCGGATTTTCGTTCGGCTCGCGCGTCGGCACGGAAGTCGCGCTCGACGATGAAAGAACGGTTCGCCTAATCAGCATCGGAACGCCGGTTAATAAATACGATTTTTCATATTTGAAGAAACTTCGCAAACCGATTTTATTCGTTCACGGCGACGCGGACGAATTCGGTAAAGTTGAAAATCTAAAATCGCTCGTCGCCGAGGTTGCCGAAAATACGGATACGAAACTCGTCGTTTTTCAAAATTGCGGGCATTTTTTCGATAAACATTTAAATGAATTAAAAGACGCGATTCGAGATTGGACGCTCTTAAAAATTGAAAACGGAAAATGAAAAATGGAAAATCAAACGGAAGAAAATAAAGAAGAAAACAAAGTCGAAGAAACCTTGAACGACAAACCGAAAATCCACGCGGACGCGGCGATTCGCATCACGATGATGCCGCGCGACACCAACGCGCACGGCACGGTTTTCGGCGGAATAATTTTAAGCTACATCGACGTTGCCGGCGGCGTCGAAGCCGTTCGCCACACGCATCACGACCGTTTTGTAACGGTGGCGATGCGCGAAATAATTTTTCTCCAGCCGGTTTTTATCGGCGACCTTGTAAGTTTTTACGCCGAAACCGTCAAAGTCGGCTCGACTTCAATCACGATAAAAGTCGTCGTCGAAGCCGAACGCTTCGGCAATCACGGTCAAACCGTGCGCGTAACCGAAGCCGACGTAACTTATGTGGCGATAAATCAATATAGAGAAAAAGTAAAAATCGGGAAATGAACTAGCCACGAACAAACACGAAAAAGCACAAAAGGTTTTTGAAATAAAGATAAGGTTAAAGATTTTTGTTTTAATTTTCGTGTTCTTTCGTGTTTGTTCGTGGCTAAAATCTTATGAATACGTGGAAACTCGAAGTCGAATACGAAGGCACGCGCTATCGCGGCTGGCAGATTCAGCATAATGCAAAAACCGTTCAAGGCGAATTAACGCAAGCCGTTCGGCAAATTTTTGAAGCCAGAACGGAAGTTTTCGGCGCGGGCAGAACCGATGCCGGAGTTCACGCGCTCAGACAAATCGTGCATTTAAAAGTTGCTGAATTAAAGACGAACGTAACGCCGCGCCAAATTCAGTTTGCTTTAAACGACCTTTTGCCGCACGACATCAGCATTGTAAAAGTGCAGAACGCCGCCGAAAATTTTCACGCCAGGCACGACGCCGTTGCGCGTTATTACGTTTATCAAATCTCGACCAGACGCACGGCGTTTGCGAAAAATTTCGTCTGGTGGATAAAGGATAATCTCGATGCAAAAGCGATGCAGGAAGCGGCGCGAATGCTCGTCGGGCGGCACAATTTTCGCTCGTTCTGCGAAGTCGAAAGCGAGCGCGATTCAACTTCGGTTGCCGTTGAGCGCGCCGAAGTTTTCACCGACGGCGACTTGATTTGTTTTCGCATCGGCGCGAGTCATTTTTTGTGGAAAATGGTCAGAAGAATCGTCGGAATGCTGGCGGAAGTCGGGCGCGGAAATCTTTCTTACGACGGTTTTCAAAGGCTTTTAAAGTTTCCTTCAAACGCGCCCGCCAAATTTACCGCGCCGCCGTCGGGACTTTTTCTCGAAAAAGTTTTATACAAAGGCGACGACGCGCCCGTTAAACCGCAAGCCGTTTTCCCGA
>JALZOE010000380.1 GCA_030857325.1 Acidobacteriota bacterium | reverse complement strand
AAATTGCCCGTCGCCTTGCTTTCCTGTATGCTCGCCGTTTTCAATCACGACGCGCCCGCGCGATAAAACAGTTTCGACTTTGCCTTTTACTTTCCAGCCTTCGTATGATGAATAATCTACGTTCATATGTTCGCTTGCAACGCTGAAAGTGTGTTCGCGTTCCGGGTCGAAAATCACAATGTCGGCATCGCTCCCTACGGCGATTGTGCCTTTTTTCGGGAACAATCCGAACATTTTCGCGGCGGCAGTCGAAGTCAGCTCGACAAAACGGTTCAGCGAAATTCGGTTTTCGACGACTCCGCCGTTGTAAATCAGCGACATCCGATTTTCCACGCCGGGCGCGCCGTTCGGGATTTTTGAAAAGTCGTCCTTGCCCAATTCCTTTTGCTCTTTCATACAAAACGGGCAATGGTCGGTGGAAATGACTTGGAGGTCGTCCATTTTCAAACCCTTCCACAATTCCGCTTGATTATGTTTTTCCCGAAGCGGCGGAGTCATCACATATTTCGCGCCCTCGAAATCGTCGCCGTAATCTTCGATTGAATGAAAAAGATATTGCGGACAGGTTTCGGCAAACGCGGCGATGCCTCTGTCTCGCGCTTCGCGGACTTTATTCAAAGCGTCCGTGCAGGACAAATGCACGATATAAACGGGCGATTCCGCCATTTCCGCAATCGCAATCGCGCGATGCACGCCTTCGGCTTCGGCAATCGTCGGGCGCGTCAGCGCGTGATATTTCGGCGCGGTTCGCCCGGCGGCGAGTGCGCGTTTGATAATTTCATTTATCACAATCCCGTTTTCGGCGTGCATACAAATCAAACCGCCGCGATTTCCCGCCGCTGACATCGCCCGAAAAATCGTCGCGTCGTCCGCCAGAAAAACGCCCGGATAAGCCATAAACAACTTAAAGCTCGTGATGCCTTCGTCCATCAACCGATACATCTCGCGCTCGTCGCCGTCTTCAAATTCGGTCGTAATCAGGTGAAAACCGTAATCAATCGCGCATTTGCCTTCCGCCTTTTTGTGCCACGCATCAACGCCCGCCGTCATCGCTTCGCCTTTGGTCTGCACGGCGAAATCAATAATCGTCGTCGTCCCGCCAAACGCCGCCGCCCGAGTTCCGGTAAAAAAATCGTCCGACGAAGACGTTCCGCCAAACGGCAATTCCATATGCGTATGCGGGTCAATACCGCCCGGAATGACGAGTTTATTTGAAGCGTCAATCGTTACGTCGGCTTCGATGTCGAGCGTTTTGCCAATGACGGAAATCTGCTCGTCTTCGATTAAAATATCACCCAGATAATCGTCAACCGCCGTGACGATTCGTCCGTTTTTGATTAGCGTTTTCATATATTTTTAGCTTCGCCAAGATTCAGATTCTTGGATGATTTCCCAGATTCCGTTTTTGTTTCCCAGCAAAAAGTAAGCTCCTTTTGCACCTAATGGATTTCGGTTATCAACAAATATAACTACTGCTTGTTTCCCATCATTGCTAAAACCCACCCGCGAAAAAACGTAATATCTATTTAGTTGCAAATTCTTCCTCTCAAAATCAACTTTGCTTACTAGCGGATAATCAAAAGTTGTTTGAGTGCTGTCTCCAATACTTGTTGTAGTTGAATTCACATTTGCAAAATTATCAAAAGTATCATCTTGTAATCCTTCCAAGATTTCCTTCAATTTGCCTGTGCTAATTTCTCCAAAGACTCCAACCATTGACTCATCAATCACGACAATTTCTTTTGGTTTTTCACCTAAAATAATTTTGTAAATCTTCAATTCTTGTGCAGTTAATTGAGTAGTTTTATCTGTTTGACAACTCAAACCAATCCCAAACAAAAAGAAAATCAGAATTATTAGCACGATTTGTCCGCTTTTGATTAGTATTTTCATAACTTTTAAGCTAGTAAGATTTCTGTGAACCCAGATTTTTCCGCCGCTTTCGCCAATCGCTCGTCTGCCGTGACGAACGGACGACGGCGCGGTTTTTCCTGACACCAGACGAGTGCCGCCGCGAGTTGGAACGAATCCAATGCCCGCAAACCGTAATTTTCGGGTAAATCGTTTGCCAGTTCGACGACTCTTTCGACGGGCGAAACGATGCGGCAAGTTTTCCTGAGTTTTTCCCACAAACGCGCGGCTTTGATTGTTTCTTTTTCCGTCAAGTGACCGTCGCGTTTGAGCCGCGCCAAACCGCTGTTGATTTCAACCGAAGTTCCCCACCAGACGACGATTTTCGGGTGTTTTCGCAGCCATTTTTTTGATTGCGCGGTGAAAATTTGCGAACAGCACAGCGGCAAAACCGCGCTCGTATCCCAAAAGGCAAGTTCAGTTTTCATCGCGTTCGTCGGTTATGGCTTTGATTGCAGTTTCGCTTTTTAAATCGGGACGTTTTTCCTTCAAAAACGACGCAGCAACTTCGCTTTCTTCGGGCAGACGCAAAATTCCCGCCGCCGCCAAAGCCAATTCTTCGGTGGAAAAATCCGAAATGTTGTGAAGCGGAACAATCTTTGCAATCGGTTTGTTTCTATCGCTTATCAGTATTTCTTCACCGCGCCTTACATCGGCGAGAAAACTGCTCAAATGATTTTTTAATTCGGCAATGTTTGTTGTTTTCATAATTTACAAAACCTCGACTTAGCCATTATAGCCAAGTTTTAAAACGACGCAAAGCCTTTATCCAAAGCCGCAACCAATTCGTCAACATTATCTTTCGTTGAGTTGAGCATCATTCCCGTGCGAATCACGTTGCCGTAAAGTCCGCCTTTGCCGATGAGAACGCCGCGCCGCTTGGTTTCTTCAAAAACTCGCAAAACGGCTTCGGGCGCGGGTTCTTTTGTTTCGCGGTTTTTTACAAGTTCGACGCCCTGCATCAAACCCATTCCGCGCGCGTCGCCGATGATTGGATATTTTTCCTTTAATTCTTCCAATTTTTCGCGCAAATACGCGCCGACGATTCGCGCGTTCGTTTTCAAATCTTCGTCTTCAATCAATTTGATAACGGCGAGCGCGGCGGCGGTCGAAACGGGATTTCCGCCGAATGTGGCGAATGTCAAGCCGGGAAATTTGTCGGCAACCGCCGCCGTCGCAATCGTCCAGCCGATGGGCGCACCGTTCGCCATTCCTTTCGCCGAAGTAATAATGTCGGGCTTTACGTCCCAATGCTCGATGCCGAACCATTTGTCGCCGGTTCTGCCCCATCCGGTTTGCACTTCGTCGGCGATAAAAAGTCCGCCGTGTTCGCGCGTGATTTCTTCGACGCGCTCGAAATAACCGGCAGGCGGGACGATAAAACCGCCGACACCTAAAATCGGTTCAGCCATAAACGCCGCGATTTCGCCGGTCGTCGTCGTTTCGATTACTTCTTTAACGTCTTCGGCGCACGCTAAACCGCAATTTGTCGGCGTCAAATGAAGCGGACAGCGGTAGCAATACGGAGCGCGGGCGTGGACGATTCCGGCAACCTGCGCGGGTAACGGTCGCCACGTCGAATGTCCGGTTGACGAAAGCGCGGTCGCGCTTCTGCCTGAATAACTATGGCGCAGGACGACGATTTCCTGTCTGCCCGTCGCCAATTTCGCCGCCATAATCGCCGTGTCGTCGGCTTCCGTTCCGCTCGACGTGAAAAAAGATTTCTTCAAATCTCCCGGCGTGATTTCGGCG
>JALZOE010000379.1 GCA_030857325.1 Acidobacteriota bacterium | reverse complement strand
CTTCCAAACAGCCCGTTTTTAGAAAGGGTCTTCAAACCAACGCGTTTGAGCTTAACCGAACGGTCATAGGCTTGGCAGGTATTATTACCGTTAAATATTAGCTAAGTAGCCGGACAATTTTACATCAATCTAAAAAACTACTTTTTACAACAAGTTTATTCATTATCTTGTTCATAGTAGGCAAGTTAGCTACTAAACAATAGGTTAAAGTAAAATTGTCTGATTACTTATTAAATAAATAATTCAGCCGAAACGAGAAATCTCGCCGCCAGAGCCTTTGCCTACGTTTTGCTGATTTCACGCGCGCCTGCAAAGTTTATTAGAGCCTCGCCATTCTGATGAAAAACGTGGACGTGCATCGGGCGCATGGTCGTTTAGATAAATCATAAATCTGAACTCTCCGTATTGAGAAAGCACGCGCGGCATATTCAAATAATGCCTAATCAGCTTAAGTTTATCAAAAATTCAATGAAACTATGAATAATAAAAACTGACTTCCGAACGGATAATCTTTTCTCGAACCGACGATTGACTATAAAGCGAAATAGCCTTTTGAAACGATAACTTTTGACTGCCGCCAGGTTGTCGGTAGTTGCTCGATACAGCAGATAGCATCAGCGCGCGATCACCGTCATCGATTTCGACGTTCGCTATTCGCGAATAGCGAATGGCAACAAAATTCAGTTCACATTTTTTGGTGAGTCCCGCCCGTGTCGGTTAAAGAAGAAATACGGAAAAATGGTGTAATGACGGTGCAATTACAGTGCAATTAAAATCAAGCAGTCGTTTGTCTGCAAGGGTTTGACGATTGCACGGAAATTTTTGGTGCAGTGCAATTAAGCAGTGCAAGTAACGGTTTATTCTGTTACTAATTGAGAATTAACAAATTTATCCGAACCCATATGTTTTCTTATCGAAAAGAATTTCTGTAATATATTGAAGTTCTTTTGAAATAAAGAATATTGATAAAGAAATTTGTTGATGTAGGAAGCGGGTTGGATAAAAAGTGGATAGTTATAAAAAACGGAAACATAAACTGTTGCAACCATTGAGGTTGCAGAGGCGTTCAACTCCGACCCTCGGCATTCATCATTTACGGGCATTTCAGAGAGTTTTAACTTTTTGAGACGCTCTTTATTTTTGCCCCTGACTCCACCGATGTTTCCAATGTTCCCAAACATGTCCGAAACTGGCGGATATTCATCCGACAGACTTAACTAAGCCGATTAAAACCGTTTGTCGAGAAAAAGAAAAGCACATTTTTCTTTATTTCAACTATTACTGCGTTTTAAGATAAATTGATTTACCTTATTTGTGTAATTTACGGCAGGAAAGAAAGAACTGAATCCATTTTCCGAAGAACTGGTAATTGACATTTCGCTCAAAGATTTGAATGGTTGATAATTCCTTCGCATCTGGAATGGAACGGCAATCCGACACGCTTTTTACAGCTAAAGCGGGTAGCGAAACAAAAAGTTTTTTGTTGTCGGAAGCATTAATTGTTGGAAGAAATAGAAAAGAATTCGGGAAAATGTTTCCTGAATCCGCTTGCGTCAGTCGCTTCCAGAGTCTGGTCTGACGGAGCGTTATTGATTGTCGGCGGCGTGGTGTCGAGAACCGTTACGGCAATTTCTTCTTCGTCGGAGAGCGCCGGACTTCCGTTATCGGTAACTTTTACAGTGAATCTGTAAATGCTCGGTTCGGTCGGCGTCCAGGCGAAGCTGCCGGTTGACCCTATTGATACTCGCGCCGCCGGGCGAGCCGACCAGACTGAAATTCAAAACGGCGGCGGGAAGGTCAAGGTCGGCGGCGGTTGCCGTGAAGGTCAATGTTGCGTCTTCTTTTACCGTTTTGCCGCCGATGCCTGCCAGCCCGGGACGCTTTAACCGATGCTGAAAATATACTCTAAAAGCGCGTCGCAACTTAAGTTCCGAAAGGTTAAATTTAAGTTAAAGTTTCAAGATAATATTTTAGCCCGGTCAAAAATTAATCTCTTTTATAATAGCCATAAAATACAAACGCGGGTAAAATCTTGGCTGGAAATTAGTTATGACAAATTCAAAAAACGAAATCGATTACTCGGATTTTGCCGTGCCGGATAAAATCAATCCGCTGCCGCGCTCGATTGTGCGGCGGACGGCGTTTGAACTGCTCGACGGCGAATGGCGTTTCGCGCTCGACGCCGCCGACCGCGGGCTTAAAGAATATTGGTTCGCGCGGCACGATTATGCGGAGACGGCGATGTTTCCCGGCTCTATCGAATCGCATCTCGCCGCCGCCAGAGACGTTAAAGAATCCGAGGCGCTTTATTCGACAAGCGATGAAGTCGTCGCCTGGTATGAACGCGATTTCAGCGTTCCCGAAGAATGGAGAAATTTGTCCGACAAATTAACGCAACTGACCTTCGGCGCGTGCGGTTATGAAACGCGCGTCTGGCTCGACGGCGTGCCGCTCAAAACTATTGAAGGCGAGGAAGTTCATTACGGCGAATATAATTCGTTTTCCTACGAATTGCCGCCGGAGTTGTTGCAGCCGGTCAATCGCCTGACGATTCGCGTCGCCGACACGATAGATTCGCAGATTCCGCGCGGCAAACAGGCTTCGCGCGTTTATAAACAGGGCGGCATCTGGTATCAGACGGTTTCCGGCGCGGTTCGCAGCGTATGGATTGAACAGGTCGGGCGCAATCGCCTGCGGTCGCGGCTCGGCGTCATCAGCAGCCTGCGCGATAAGCTGGTCGAATTCGATTTGACGACGCGCATTCACGAAGCGGGCGTTTACCGGTTGCGCCTGACGGTTTTACCGCAGAGCAAAAATAACGACGACGCGGCAAAAAATCCGGTCATAGCGGAATTTGAATTAACGCTCGACGCGGGCGAAAAACAGCAGCGCGTGCCGATGGAAATTCCAGATGCCGAATTCTGGTCGCCCGCCGCGCCGCGTCTGTATCATCTGCTGGCTGAATTGATCGCGCCCGACGGCAGCGTTACCGGCATCGAAACGCATTTCGGTCTGCGTAAAATCGGCGCGCGCGGGCGACACGTTTATCTCAACAACGAACCGATTTATCTCGACGGCATTCTTTACCAGCCCGGCGTCTCGACGTTTGAGGAAATGCGGCGGCATCTCTACGCGATTAAAAGACTCGGCTGTAATCTGGCGCGCGTTCACATCGCCGGAATCGACCCGCGTATTTACGCTATCGCCGATGAAATCGGTTTAATGTTGTGGGTTGAAATTCCTTCGCCGCACAGCTCGACGCAAATCAGCCGCGATAATCACTGGGCGGAGCTTCAGCGAATGCTCGTCTTTGTCGCGTCGCACCCGTCAATCGTGATTTTAAGTTTATACAACGAAGATTGGGGCGCCGAAGACATTACGACCAACATCGAAACGCGCCGCTACATTTCCAACACGTTCGATTATATGCGGCTTTATTACCCGCAATTATTAGTGGTCGATAACGACGGCTGGAATCACGTCTCGCGGCACGGCAAACTCTGTTCGCATCTTTTGACCGTCCACGTTTACACGCCGGACGAAGCGGCTTGGGCTTCCGTTTTAGACCGTCTGACCGCCGGAGAAACGCAGGGCGTCGCGGCGCAGTCGCTGATTGTCGGCGACCCGTATTTTTATCACGGGCAATCGCCGCTCGTCATCAGCGAATGGGGCGGATT
>JALZOE010000378.1 GCA_030857325.1 Acidobacteriota bacterium | reverse complement strand
CGCTACGCCGTCGCCGAACCCTCCGGCGGTGGACACACCGATTCGGTTTATTCGCAATGATAGTTTCGGCGAGCGGAATAACAACAGCTCGCAGCCCGACGGCACGAACGCCCGCCGCTTTCAACTCGCGGCGCGGTTTCGCTTTTGATTAATCGAAAGTCGGAAGTATTATAACAATCTAAAAACCAAAGAGCCGGACAAAAGTTTCGGCTTTTTGTTTATCAATCGAATGGAAAAACTGCGGCACTCGAAAAACAAAATTCTTTCCCGATGGCTTTTATGCGCCTGTTACGCTTTGCTTTTGTTTTCGCCGTCGTTCGGTCAGTCCGATTCGTCTTCGGGAACGGTCAGAGACCAAAGCGGGGCGGCAATTGTCAAAGCTAAAATTTCCGTGTTAAGTCCGAACGGCACTGTTTTGCAGGAAACTTTTACCGACGGCGAAGGTCATTTTTCGCTCAAAACCCTGACCGATATTTCCGACTTTTTAATGATTGCGGCGGATGGATTTGAAACCCGGCAAGTAACTTTCCGGGCGTTGTCAAAAACTTTTCCGCTTCAAATCACGCTCGCCCCGGCTTCGTTTCGGGCTGAAATAACCGTTACCGCCAATCGCGGCTTGACGACCGAAGTTGAAACCGCCGCTCCGGTTATCAACGTGCATTCGCGGAATGATTCAATATCACGCCCGCTTGCGACAATCGGCAACGCGCTTGAAGGCGATGCCGGAGTGCATTTGCAGCAGACTACTTACGGTCAGGTGTCGCCGTTTCTTCGCGGTTTGACCGGCTATCAGGTTTTGAATTTAATTGACGGCGTGCGATTTAATAATTCTACTTTTCGTTCCGGTCCGAATCAATTTTTGGCTTTTATCGAACCGGGTCAAATCGAACGTCTGGAAGCGATGCTCGGACCCGGAAGCTCGCAATACGGCAGCGACGCGCTCGGCGGCACGATTCAGCTTCAGACCGTTTCGCCCGAATTCGCCGAAAGCGGAAAACGAAACTTCGGCGGTGAACTAAACACTTTTGCCGCGACTGCCGATAAAAGTTTTGGCGCGGACGGACGTTTCTCTTTCGGCAGCCGAAAAATCGCACTGCTCGGCGGCGGCAGCTTTCGGCGGCACAATGATGTGCGAGCGGGCGGCGGCAAAGATTCGCGCCACGTATTCAAACGACTTTTCGGTTTGTCCGATGAAATTATCCGAGAAATTTACGGCTCGCGTCTGCAAGACACGGGCTTTTCGCAATCCGGCGGTTACGGCAAATTGCTCGCCCGTCTCGGCGAAACACAAAATTTAACGGTTTCTTATCAGCAAACCGCACAACAAAATGTGCGCGGTTACAAAGATTTATGGGGCGGACTCGGACGCTTGCGCTCCGATTTCGAGCCGCAGAATTTACAATTTTTTTATGCGCGTTACGAAAAATTCGGTCTGGGTTTTCTCGATTCTCTGAACGCCACTTTTTCCGTCAACTCGCAAACCGACGGCTCTATCAGGCAAGGCTTACGCGCAAGCGATAAAGTTACCCGCGATGAAAATTCGGTCAACGCTTTCGGTTACGCCGTGCAAGCGACGACGCATTTCACCAAACGACAGACAATCGTTTTCGGCGGCGAGATTTACGACGAACGCATCAATGCTTCGCGCTTTGAAATTGACCCGAATATAAATCTTTCGGTTGAAAAACGCGCGCTTTACCCGAACGGCTCGCGCTACGCGACCGGCGGATTATTCGCGCAAAATACTCTCGAATTATTCCGCGATAAACTCCGCATCAATTTCGGCGGACGGTACACGCGCGTCGGCTTTCGCACTTTCGCCGACCGCAACCGCGATGCGGCGGGCAATAATCTCGGCGTGATTGATTCGTCGCTGACTTTTAACGACTTTAGTTACAACGGCGCAATTTCATGGCAGGCGAATTCCTTTTTGTCGTTTAACTTTTTAACCGGACGCGGTTTTCGCGCTCCAAACTTGAACGACCTCGGCGCGCTCGGCTTGAACGACCTCGGTTTTGAAGTTCCTGCCGCGAATGCCATTAACGGTTTCGTCGGCACGAGCGACGGCGAAGGCGTTGCGTCGAGCGGAAAACCCGTTTCATCTCTGCAAGCCGAAAAACTTTTTAATTATGAACTCGGCGCGGCGATTCGCACTCGTCCGCTTTACGCTCGCGTTCAGTTTTTTAACGCCGAACTAAAAGACCCGATTGTGCGCCGCACTTTGCTCTTTCCGGTTGAGCAGATTCCGGCGACGCTTGCCGGAGTTGCGGTTTTACCGCTGCCGCAAACTTCCGTCCAGCGAGCGCAAAATGTCTCAAGCGTCGCCGCCGCGCTCGACCCGCGAGCCGTCAAAGCCTTTGTCAACGACGGCGCGGCGCGATATTACGGATTTGAAACGATTTTTCGATACGATTTTTCACCGCGCTGGTCGTTTGAAGGAAATTACAGTTTTCTTGCCGGACGCGAGCTAAATCCGAACCGCCACGTCCGCCGACTTTCGCCCGTGCAAGGCTCGGCGGCATTACGCTTTCAGTCCGGCGGCAATCGTTTGCGGCTCGACTGGCTGGAATTAAATGTCGTTTTCAGCCAATCACAGAACCGTTTGAGCGGCGGCGATTCGACGGACGAACGCATCGGCGCGGCTCGCCGTCGGCGCGATATTACGGACTTTTTTCAAGGCTCGCTCGTTCGCCCTTTTTTGAATGCCGGAAACGACGGAATTTTCGGCACGGCGGATGATTTTTTTACGCCGACGAATGAAACACTCGCCCAAATTCGCAACCGCGTTCTGCCCGTCGGCGCGAATTTGAACGGCGTAAGCGTGATTGACGACAATACACGAGTGCCTTTATACACGAAAACCGGCGGTTACGCGACGATAAATTTGCGCGGAAGTTTCGCGCTCGCGGAAAAAGTAAATCTCAACGTCGGATTATTCAACATTCTCGACCGCAACTACCGGACGCACGGCTCCGGCACGGATTCGTCCGGAATAAATTTCTGGACGGGATTGAGATTTTCTTTTTGACGGTAAATTAAGCCAAAATTCAAAAAACTTACTCATCCGCATCGTGTTCGTCGTCCTCTTCCAAAATGCCGCTGGTCAGCAAATCGAACGCGGGCAGGCGGGCGATTTCCGGCATCGGAGATTTTTCGCCGCGCACCGAAAACCAGATTATTTCGTTTAATTCACGCGGGTTTGCCATATCCGCGTGTTCCATATTCTGCTCGTTGGTCAAATCCATATATTTACGCATCGCGGCGGTAATTCTTTTTGGCGGAAACAAATTATCGAGCGCGACATCCGGCAATTCGGCGCGATACGTGGTGAAATCCGGCTTATCGGTGAAAATATCAATCGGCGCGGCGTTCGCGTCGAGAAAATTCATCGGCGGCAAGCCGAGACAAATTTCCATCGTCCGAATCAAACTAACCGTGCTGTGAAAATCGTGGACGAGCGAGCCTTTGCGGTTGTAGGCGGAAATAACGAGCGCGGGCGAGCGATGCGCGTCAACGTGGTCTGGTCCGTCCTGAGCGTCGTCTTCGAGAACGAAAATCGCGGTGTCTTTCCAATACGGACTGTTTGAAACTTCTTCAACCAGCCGTCCGAGCGCATAGTCGTTTTCGGCGACAAAAAACTGCGGAGTCGGGACATTTTCATTTGAGCCAGCCGTGTGGTCGTTCGGC
>JALZOE010000377.1 GCA_030857325.1 Acidobacteriota bacterium | reverse complement strand
CGCGTCGTCGCCTGCATCGCCGGATATTTGTAGGCAATCGCCCAGCGCGGCGCTTTGGTCGTCGCGCCGAATTCCTGCTGCAACTGCGTCGAATTTACCTTGACGACAACGCCGTCGATGTCGTAATCGAGCGAATCACGAAGCGTGAGCATTTTTTCTGTAAATGCAACAACCTGGTCGATATTTTTGCACAAAGCGCGATGCGGATTAAGGTTAAAACCGGCTTTTTCGAGCCACTCGAAACTTTCCCAGTGCGTCGCAAACATTTTTTTATTTCCGCTCAAAACGTCATACGGAAATAAATCGAGACGCCTTGCCGCAACTATCGAAGAATCTAACTGGCGCAGCGTCCCGGACGCGAAATTGCGCGGATTGGCGAAGGTTTTTTCGCCCTGCATTTCGAGTTCGGCATTGATTTTAGCGAAAACCGAGCGCGCCATAAACGCTTCGCCGCGCACTTCCGCCCGCTCGGAAAAATCGCCTTTTAATTTCAGCGGAACAGTGCGAATCATTTTGACGTTGCCGAAAACGTCGTCGCCGACCGCGCCGTCGCCGCGTGTTGCGCCCGCAACAAGAAATCCGTTTTCGTAATGCAGAGCGAGCGATAAACCGTCGATTTTCAGTTCCGCGACATAATCAAAATTTCTGCCGTCGGCTAATTTTCGACAGCGTTCGTCAAAAGCGCGCAAATCGCCGATGTCGTAGGAATTGTCGAGCGACATCAGCGGAACACGATGGACAAACGGCTTAAAACCTTCGGCGCGTCCGCCGACACGCTGCGTCGGACTGTCGGGCGCGATTAAATCGGGATTTTCCGTTTCGAGAGTTTTTAATTTTTGCAGAAGCGCGTCAAATTCGGCGTCGGAGATTTCCGGCGCGCTTTTTTGATAATAAAGCTCGTTGTGCCGGTCGATTTCGGCGCGTAAGATTTCGATTTCGGTTTGAATATTGTTTTCGGCGGTTTCAAAAAGATTCATACTTTAGGCAGCGATAAAACAAGCCGCAAGCCGTTATCGATTTGTTCTAATTTTTTTGCGGAAAGCGCGCCCACATAATCGCGCAAAAGGCTTTCGTCTATTGTAAAAAGCTGGGAAATATTGACGACGGAATCTTTCGGCAAATTGCTCTGTCGCGCAGTAAGAAGAACATTTCCTTCTGAATCGGCAAGTCTGAGACTTGTCGAGATGACGGCGATGATGACCGTGTTAATGCGGCTCCGGTTAAATTTGTCCGATTGAATTATCAAAACCGGACGCGGCAATCCCGAACTCGACCCGACGGGTTCGGGCAAATCAGCCCACCAAATTTCGCCTCTCTCAATCACCATTCTTCTTTCGGCAAGGAAAGCGCCGCCATTTTCATAATTACCGGGTCAATTTCGGCTCTCTCTTTTTCGTAAAATTCATTGAGTCTGGCGGTAACTTCGTTGTCGTCGTGTTCTTCCGCCAATTTTTGAACGCCAAGAGCGAAAACTTTGCTGCGTGAAACTTTTAATTTTTTGGCAAGTTTTTCGCTCAACTCGAAAACGTCGTCTGAAACTGAAATTGCTGTTTTCATAAGCAAAAGTATAACTTCGGTAATACCGAAAAATCAATTTTTATAAAGCAGATATTTCGGACTTTTTTCATCGCGCTCAAAACCTTTGCAAATTAAATTTCGCGCCAAAGCGTTTTGAAACTCCGTTTTAACTCGTTCCTGTTCGGCGACGGCTTTTTCTGGATTCTGACTGACAAGCGCGTTCCAATCGTTCGGAATTTCGATTGTTTTTACGACTTCTTCGGCTTCAACAAACTTTTCGCCCTTTGCCAGCTTTTTCACCTTTTCATTTTCCAAACGCCATTCGCAAAAAACTCGGTCGCTGTCGAGTCCGATGCGCCCGTTTTCATTAGGCGCGGTCGAATAATCCGTGCCGTAAAAATTCGGCGTGTAGGTTTTGACAACCGCGCCCAGACGTTCGAGATTGAAAAAGGCGTTTCTGGCTTGAACCGGCTGAAACGTCCATTTGATAAACTTGACGTTTTCCTGCAAAGCACGTTCCCGCTGCGCCCATTTAAGGCGCGTTCCGACGTGAAGATTCTGAAAACGGGCGGAAACGGCGGTCATATGCGAATAAAAAAACCTTTTTGCGCCGCTAAAACCGGGAACGCTCAAAACGAAGCCGACCAATTCGCGTCCGGTAAACGCGCCCAGCGTAAAACCGCCCGCCGATTTCGTTACAATCAAATGGCGACGCGGCGAGATTTCCAAATCCGGCAGGGCGAAAACTTCTTTTTGCAGCCGCGCGCAGGCATCTAATTCTTCAATCGTTTCACATTCGCGGATTTCTATTTCGTCAATCGTCATTCGTCCTTTATCCGTCGCGGCAAGTTTCAGATTTTTGTTTCGGTAAACCAATCTTTTGAGACTTTCTCAATTTGTTTCGAGGCTGTCAAATTTGCAATACCGGAAACGAAATTTATCAAAATCAGTTTTTCGCCCGCGCGGTATTTCAGCGGAATTTCATCGCGCAGTCGATTGACGAGATGCGTTCGGGCGACGGCGACTTTAAATAAAACGAGCTTTTCGACCGGCGCAATAAAATTTTTCGCTTAACTTTTATAAGCGCGATTTGCTATTATAAAAACGGTCGAGCGTTTTATTTAACCGCCGCCCGAACCGTCCGAAACCGTTCATTCCGAATCGAATTTTTCCGATGAATTCTCAAATTAATCTCGAAATAAAAGGAAATTTGCGTGAGCATCGATTGGCGGAACTGCTGATTGAAATTTTTCGGGCAAATTTGAACGGCTCGCTGCGCGTCTCCGCTACTTCGCAGAAAATCGTCGTCTATTTCGACGCGGGCGACGTTGTTTTCGCCGTCTCGAACGCCCGCGCGCATCGCTTGTTCGAGCTGCTTCTGCGCGAAAACAAAATCACAAAACAACAGCTTGCCGCAATTGCCGATTTTACAAACGATTTGGCGTTAAAGGCACATCTTTTGAAAAACAATCTGCTGCCGAAATCGGAAATCGACGCGCTTTTCTCGCGGCAAATCGGGGAAATCTTAAAAGACGCCTTTGATTGGCGCGCGGGCGAATGGATTTTCAGCCCGTTTGTCAGGATAAAAGGCGACATCAGATTTAAGGTTGATGCCGCTTCCCTGCTTTTGGAACACGCACGAAATCTGCCGGACGAAGAACTTGAACGCAATTTTAAGAACATCGAAGAAGTTTTTAAAGCCGAACCGACGATGCCCGCGGGCATCAATCTTCTGCCCGAAGAAGCGTTTGTTTTTCGAGATTTGAAAACGCTTCGCTGAACGTCGAAAAAGTATTGTATTTAAGCGGTTTGCCTGATTCGGCTACTTTGCGGATTCTCTATACGTTGTGGCTCGGCGGTTTTCTGGCGCGCCGAAATTGGAATTCGCCGTTTTCCGACAGAAACGTTTCGGCGATTTTGTCGGCAAATCTGACTTTGAAAAAAGACGAAAAAACGCCGCCTGCATCGATAATTGCCGAAACGCTTCCCGGATTTTCAAAAATCGGTTTGCCGAAAATTCAACCGCCGACGGTCGCGCAAAAAGTTTCGCCCGCGGAAACGGGCGCGCCGGTCGAGACGGCAATCTCGCTCGAAGATTATCTGGAACGAACCCAAAACGCGCCGAATTATTACCGCATTTTCGATGTCGCGCCCGACGCGCTGGTTTCGGA
>JALZOE010000049.1 GCA_030857325.1 Acidobacteriota bacterium | reverse complement strand
TCTATGACATCTCCGATCCTGCAAAGACCCGATTGTTGACTTCGCTGGTGTGTCCGGGCGGGCAGGGCGACGTGTCCGTTTACAAGAACCTGCTCTTTATGTCGGTCGAGATGCCAAACGGACGACTGGATTGCGGCTCACAGGGTTTTTCGCCCGAGCCTCCGCCCGCTGCGGGACAAGAGAACAAGCCGACTTTGCCGGCAGCACAAAAAGATCGTTTCCGCGGAGTAAGGATTTTCGATATCACCGACATTAGGAATCCGAAGCAAGTAGGCGCGGTGCAAACCTGCCGCGGCTCGCACACGCATACCCTGGTGGTCGATCCGAATGATAAGAACAACGTCTACATCTACGTCTCGGGAACCTCTTTTGTCCGTCAAAGCGAAGAGCTGGCTGGGTGCTCAGACGCCCCCCCGGAAAAGGATCCAAATACTGCGCTCTTTCGCATTGACGTGATTAAGGTGCCGTTGGCGGCGCCGCAAAATGCTCAGGTAGTATCGAATCCTCGAGTGTTTATGGATCCAAGAACGGGTGCTCTGAACGGACTGAATAACGGCGGCACACACGGCAATAATGGAAGATTGGAAAAGCCGTCCGCCACCGACCAGTGCCACGATATTACCGTGTACTCGGCGATCGGACTCGCGGCAGGCGCCTGCTCGGGAAATGGAATTCTGCTGGACATCAAAGATCCGGTCAATCCAAAGCGCATAGACGCGGTAAACGATCCGAACTATGCATATTGGCACTCAGCTTCGTTTTCTAATGATGGTAAAAAGGTCGTGTTTACCGATGAGTGGGGCGGCGGACTCGGCGCGCGCTGTCGCGCGAACGATCCGAACGTATGGGGCGCCAATGCGGTTTTCCGCTTGACGGATAACAAGTTGAGCTTCGCGAGTTACTACAAGTTGCCGGCTGCTCAGGGCGACAGCGAGAACTGTGTTGCGCACAACGGCTCGCTCATACCAGTTCCCGGACGGGACATCAAGGTACAAGCCTGGTATCAGGGCGGTATTTCGCTCATGGACTTCACTGACGCGGACAATCCTTTTGAGATTGCCTATTTCGATCGGGGACCGATCGATCCAAAAATGCTCGTGCTCGGCGGCTCCTGGTCCGCTTACTGGTATAATGGTCACATTTACTCGTCAGAGATCGCGCGGGGACTGGACATCTTTGAGCTGACGCCAACGAAGTACCTTACGCGGAACGAGATCGACGCCGCGAAAACGGTTCGGGTAGCCGAATTGAATGTGCAGAACCAGGAGAAAATTGAGTGGCCCCGTCAGTTAGCCGTAGCGAAGGCGTATGTCGATCAACTGGAGCGTTCGCAAGCTCTGCCTTCTGCCCGAATCGCAGACCTGCGGCAGGCGATTCAAAGAGCGGAGAGTTCACGCTTGAATCGAAAAGAACTCGGAAACCTCAAAAGTCTCGCGCCGTCTTTGGAGAATATCGCTCGACTGACTAAGAGTGGAGCAGACTCAGCCCGATTGAAAGCCTTGGCTGAAATCCTGAGGCGACCCGCACTTTAATCCTTTCGATCGCGAACTCAGCCGCTGTTTGAGAATGCGCGGCGGCGCTCCATTTCTCTTATTGTGGCGTCACAATATTCTCAATAACCGGTGTGTGTCTGTCATCGGTGATCATGCTGCGAACGAACGCGATTAACCAAACGGCAGTTCCTCCTGTCACACTTAAATTTTCCTGCAACGAAACGCTTTAAAACAGCCTTCAAAAGGACCCTTTGAGCGTGTTAGATAATTTGTGTAAAAGAGTTGTTTTGGAAACCGCTATTGGGCAGCCGGTCTTCAAATATAATAGCGAATTGGTTCATCGCTCCGCTCCAGTCGGCAATCGGCATTGTCCATCGTTTGCTGATATTTCTCAAGGACTAAATACAGAATCTTGAAAACCGCTTCGTCTGACGGGAACATCGCCCGGTTTTTGATGACCTTTCTCAAAGTCATATTCAGCGATTCGATAGTGTTGGTGGTGTAGATGGCGCGCCTAATTTCCAGCGCGAATGAGAACATCGGAATAATAGCGCGTCCAATTATTTCTCCAGCTTTTAACTACGACCGGATAAACGGCGTTCCACTTGTCGGCAAATTTGCCTAATTGGAAATCAGCCGCGTCGAGCGGTCTGGACTGCCTTTTACGCACGGCTTTTTTAACCGCTTCAATGTCTTCGGTTGTTGATAAAATCGAGCGGCGCCCGCGCCCCATCCTGACTGATAAACCGTTAACGCCTTCGGCTTTGTATCTGTTGAGCCACAGGTTGACCGCTTGCTGGCAAAAGCCGAGGAAATCGGCAATTTCCTGAGATTTGCGCCCTTCGCTTTTTAACAAAACCATCGAGGCAGCGAATGCGAAAGGCGTGGCTTTTGCCGTTTCGATAACCCTTTTCCAATTCTTTTCGCTGATTGTCTGGTAATTCAATCTTGATAACTCTGCCCATATAGCAGATAGTTTAATACATTTTTGTCAGACTACTTACTTTTCAAAATTCTACTTCTTAATTAATACCGGGTCGCCAAATCCCAGTTCCTTCAGACGCGGCAGCTGAGTTTTGGCGTCTCCGACGACAAGCAAAATCATTTTATCGGCGTTCAGATATTTTTGCGACAAATCTTTTATCTGCTGGACGGTGATACCTTTAACGATTTGTTCTCTGCCTTTCACATAATCGTATTTCCAACCGTATTTACTGATATTTTCAAGCATATCGAGTTTTGCTCCGGCGGTTTCAAACGTTCTCGCGTTGCTTTTAATCAGAAAACCTTTCGTGGTTTCCAAATCTTTTTCCGAGTAATTTTTCGGATAATCCTGCAAAATACTTTTAATTAATTGAGCCGATTCCAAAGTTACATTGCTTCTGACGCCGCTCGAAATCGTAAACGCGCCGGGGCTGTTTGTGCCGGAAAATCCCGAACCGATGCCGTATGTGTAACCTTTGCCTTCGCGCAATTGCTGAGTTAGCTGCGATGCAAATCCGCCGCCGCCGAGTATGTAGTTCATAATCGTTGCCGGGTAAAAGTCTTTATCGGTTTGGGCTAACGCGGGATAGCCGAAACGTATAACGGACTGTTTCGCGTCGGGAACATCGTAGAAATAAATTTGCGATTTTGTCGGCGGCAACGGCGTTTTATACACGGGAATCTCGACTTTTTTACTCGTCCAGTTTTTATTGATGCCGTTTAAGGAACTTGTAATTTTGGTCTTATCCAAAGCTCCGACGACGTGCATCCGCGCAACCGAAGGCGATACGCTTTTATTATAAAAAGCCTTTAAATCGTCGAGCTTGATTGAGTTGACCGATTCGATTGTTCCCAAGATATTGCGTGAACGGATGTTGTCTTTTCCGTAAATCAACAAACTGAAATTATTTTGAGCGACGGCATTGGGATTTGCTTCCTGCTGGCGGATTTGGCTGATAGTGCTTTGTTTAATCAAATCGAATTCTTTGGCATCCCAGCGCGGCTCTAATAGAATTTCTTCAACCAAAGAGAGCGTCGGCTCGTAATTTCTCGCCAGCGTATTAACCACGATTCGCACATCTTCCGTTCCGGCAAAGACGTTAATCGAAGCTCCCAACTGCTGAATCGCTTCTTCGAGTTCCTGCGGAGTTTTCTTGAGCGTCCCTTGCGTCATCATCCGCGCCGTCAGATTTGCGACGCCGACTCGATTGATGTTTTCCAGAAGCTGCCCGCCGTCGATGACGATTTCAAACTGGACGAGCGGAACTTCCCGGTTTTCAATACCCAAAACGTGCAAGCCATTGGAAAGTTTGTTTTCCCAAATTGCGGGAATTTTAACTTCGGGCGCTGTGCCGTATGGCGGCTCGACTGTTCTGTCAAAAGTCGAAGGCGTGCGTTCGTAGTTTGCGGCGGCGGTCGGATCAACCGCGTCTTCCGCTCCCTGAACTATTTTTTCTTCGACGACTTCAGCTTTCTTTGAACCTTCCAGCGCCAATGCCAATTTGCCTTTCGGCACAAAACTGGTCGCTACATAATTCTTATTCTTGATATATTTTTGGTAAACGCGCAGGACATCCGCTGGCGTTACGGCAAGAATGTTTTTTATATCTTTTTCGATAAAACCCGGGTCGTTCGCAAAGATATTGTATTGAGCGAGTTGAACTCCTTTGCCGAGAACGCTCGAGAGAGAATTATAAAACTGTGTTTCCTGCCCGGCTTTAATGCGGTTGAGATCTTTTTCCGAAATACCTTCTTTTTCAAATTTGGCGAAAGCCTCGTCAATCGCCTTTGCAACTTCGTCGAGGTCTTTATCGGCAAAGGCGCGCACGGATAAATGCATTTGCCCCGCCAATTCCGAAGTCCGGTTAAAGATGCCGACATTGGAGGTGAGTTTTTTATCTTCGACCAGAACTTGGTAAAACGGCGCTTTTTTACCCTGCGCCAGATATTGCGATAAAACCGCGAGCGGGTAAGAATCGGGATGATACTGCTCGACGGTTACCCACGCCATATTCAAATCCGGCAATCTCGCAAAATTATCTTCGTGATAGAGTTTAACGGTTTCTTTAACCGTTCCCGGTCTTTTAGCAATCGCTCTAACTTCCGCGCCTCTTTTTATTTCGCTGAAATATTTTTCAACCCATTTCTTAGCCTGCGCCGTATCGAAATCGCCCGCCACGACGAGCGTTACGTTGTTCGGAACATACCAGCGCCGGAAAAATTCTTTGACATCGGGAAGCGTCGCGTTCTGCAAATCATCGAGCGAGCCGATGACCTGCCAGTTATAAGGATGGTCTGCCGGGTAGAGATTTCTATCGATGACGTAAGACGTATGACCATACGGATTATTATCGACGCTCTGCCGCTTCTCATTTTTGACAACCTGCTTTTCTTTGGCTAAAACCGGCTCTGTAACGGTATTGATAAACCAGCCGAGTTTATCGGCTTCCGCCCAGAGCATTTTTTCCAGGGCGTCTTTCGGCACGGTTTGAAGGTAATTGGTGCGGTCTCGGTTTGTCGAACCGTTTGCGCCGGAGCCGCCGATTCTGGCAGTCATTTTATCGAGTCCGCCTTTCCCTAAGTTTTCCGATTCGAGAAACAGCAGATGCTCGAAAAGATGCGCAAACCCGGTGCGTCCCGCCTTCTCACGCGCCGAACCGACGTGAGCGGTCAACGAAACCGCCACGACCGGATCGGAACGGTCAACGTGAAAAATTACTTCCAAGCCATTAGATAAAGTAAATTTCTCGTAATCCACTTTAAACATCGGTTTTTCAGCTGTTTTCTGAGCAGAAGTAGAAATTAAAGAAAACAATAGACAAATAACAATCTGAAGATAAAATTTCGTGATTTTCATAATTATTTCAAAGTTGGCGAACAAAGAGTCTGGGTGCTTCAAAAATAAGAAACAATTTCTCGTTCATTAATGTTACTACGAACATTATTTAATTTTGGGTTTCAAAACTTTCGCTAAAGTGGCATGCAAAATGATTATTAAGTAACTGGACAGATTTATTTTGTAGATACTCTGTCCTTAAATTTAATTTTGTATTGGTTACCGATTTCTTTAAATCTTTTTTGCACGAGCAGAAGAATATAGGAAATCGAAGTATTTACAAAACTATTCTGTCCAGTTACTTAAGTTAATAAACTACCGCGGTCGTCGCAAACCCGTATAATTTACACTACCCACGTCCGACGACAAATAAGACCGAATTTCAAATGAATACAAGATTTTTACGTCGGTAAATGCTATATTTTTATTGCTTGAGCTAAACCGGCTTTGCCTATAAAAGAGTAGTTGCCCATAAATTACAAAATTTCATTTATGAAACTACAAAACTTTGCGATTGAATTTTTTGTAACAACAATATTTAGATTAGAAATTTATAACTACCCATAAATTCACTTGTTCTTCCGATTTTGTAGACAAAGCCAGCTAAACTTTTTTAATTGAACTATTTTGGATGTGAAATATTTCTTATGAGGGTTTATCGCAGTTTCTCTCCTACCAGTCATTATTGGGGCGTGAGTTTTCGGCTAAAATGCCGCTCCGGTCGATACCCGGCTTTCAATTTGTTTTTTTCAAAAATATTGTTAAATCCTGGCATCGTTGATTCGGCGACGGCATCAAACGAAGTGACACCTTAAATTTCAAAGGGTATTTTTAAGGGTGATAAATCCATGAAAAAAAATCAAATTGCGTTTGTTCTGACCGTTTTACTGCTGGCTGTCAGCACGGCTTGCGCGCAAAATACGCCGGATGCAGCTAAAACTTCCGCTTCAACCGTCGCTTCGCCGACTTCAACTTCGTCGTGCGCGCCGCTCGAAACCGGAACGGCGAACGCGCCGGAACAAAAACCGGCTTTTCCCGGACAGACTCGCGTGTGCGCGGTGAAGTCCGACGTGGCTTTTGACGTGACGGTGTTGGCGAAAGGCTTGGATAAGCCCTGGGCGGTCGAGCCGCTGCCGAACGGCGACTTTTTGATTACCGAGAAAACGGGAAAACTCCGCATCGTTTCGGCGAAAGGCGAAGTCGGGCAGCCGATTGGCGGATTGCTTCCGGTCGGCGCGGGCGGCGTGTCGCCCGTCAGCGGACAAGGCGGTTTGCCGCCGATTACCGCGCGCGGACAAGGCGGACTTCTCGACGTGGCTTTAAGCCCGAATTTTATTAAAGACCGCACAATTTTCTGGAGCTTTTCCGAGCAGCGCGAAGGCGGGAGCGGAACGAGCGTCGCGCGCGGAGTTTTAACCGAAGACCGCAGAAATCTTGAACAGGTTCGTGTCATTTTCCAGGCTATGCCGACTTACAACAACGGCTTGCACTTCGGCTCAAGACTCGCTTTCGGACCGGACAATATGCTGTATATAACGGTCGGCGATCGCTTCGACAGACCGAATCGCCCGAAAGTGCAGCAGTTAGACAATCATCTTGGCAAAATCGTTCGCATCAACCCGGACGGTTCGGTGCCGGCTGACAATCCTTTCGCCAAGCAATCCGGCGCGATGCCCGAAATATGGACTCTCGGACATCGAAATATTCAATCGGCGGCATTCGACGAAAACGAGCGACTGTGGACGGTGGAACACGGAGCGCGGGGCGGCGACGAGCTGAATCTGATCGAAAAAGGTAAAAATTACGGTTGGGCGGTCGTCAGTTACGGCGAAGAGTATTCGGGCGAACCTCTTCCGGGCGCTGTTACCGCGCGCAAAGGTTACGAGCAGCCGGTTTATTATTGGGACCCGGTGATCGCTCCTTCGGGCGCGCAATTCTACACCGGGGCAGCTTTTCCCGCCTGGCGCGGAAGTCTGTTTGTCGGCGCTTTAAGAGAACAACGACTCGTGCGGCTGGTGATTAAAGACAATCGCGTCATCGGCGAAGAACATCTGCTCACCGAACGCGGACAGCGAATCCGCGATGTGCGCCAAGGTCATGACGGCGCGCTTTACGTGGTGACGGATCAAACCAACGGAGAGCTTTGGAAAATCACGCCAAAACGCTAAATTAAGTTTGTCCGTCAATGGATTAACTTTGAATAGTAAGAAATCAACCCGGGTTTTCATACTTTACCGAATGTTTCAAAAAGGGATATTTATGCAACAAACTTTATAATGATTTGTTATATCGGTAAACCACGCCTTTGACACGCTCCTTTCCCGGAATTATTTTTTTCAATACGAAAGACAATCCGAACCAAAGCGATGATAGAATATCAACTGCATTTTTTATAAAATATTTATTCTCAAAAGATAGGTAGATAGACAGTGAGATAAGAAAACCGAAATGCTGAAAAATTTAACTTTAATTGTGCTTTGCGGAGTCTTTTTCACTGATGCGGCAAGCGCTCAAAAGACAGAATCAAAGACGAAAGTCGAGCAGCCCGCAGCAGCAACGCCGACGTTGAAGAAATCCAACCGTCGCCCCTCCGTTAAATCTTTGAACTCTGCCGCCGCCGAGCCGTTTGAAAAAGCCGGGGTTGAGACGATGGGGGCGCAGTGCGTCAAACTTGAAACCGAAGCCGGCGTCATCGACCTGGAGATGTTTCCCGAAAGCGCGCCCGAAACCGTGCGCTCTTTTCTAAATTTAGTCGGCAGCGGAGCCTTCGACACAACCACTTTCAGCCGCGTCGTTCCCGGTTTCGTTATTCAGGGCGGCGACCTCGCCACACGCGGGAAACTTACGCCGGAGATGGCGCGCCGCGCCGGGCGCGCGATTGCCGATGAGCCGAACTTAATCAAGCACGAACGCGGCATCGTCTCGATGGCACGCTCCGATGCGCCCAACAGCGCGACCACAAATTTTTTTATTCTTGTCGGCGAAGCGCCTTTTCTTGACGGGAAATTTGCCGCTTTCGGGCGCGTCGCGCGGGGAATGGAAACCGTCGACGCCGTCAACAAAATGCCGGTCGAAGGCGACAAGCCGAAGAAACCCGTTTCTATTTCGCGGGCGACGGTCGCGCCCTGTTCATCTGAAACAAAACCTTAAAGCGGACTAATCAAATACGGAGCAGCCATTAACCATATTTCCTGTTGCGGATTCGTCTGAAGAATTTCCTGAGTAAAAGCCGGATTTACCGATTCGTTTCAGAGGTTGGTTTTGTTCTTCACAATTTAAAGATTGAAATTCAATCCATTTAATTAACCGGCAGACAATCCGGCAAATCTGTAAAGTCATCCTTGTTTTTCTTTCAAGTATCGACTTCTTGATTTACAATCTGTTTTATCAAAAATAAATGAACAAGCAGCTTCAATCTACCTGCGAATATGATAACTGGCTATACCGGCGCAGATTATCCCGACTGTGCGCCTATTTCATCATTAAGGCAAGTTTAATACTGCTGCTTATCGAGAAATTTTTTTGAGTTGTTTCTCTTCTCTTGTTTTAAGAATTTTAGAAACCCAAAGTGCGAGCGCAAAATACGAACAAAAATTACCGGGTAATATCCGGTTAGAAAACAAATTGGACTTGGCAGGAGGGAAACTGCGATAAACCCTCACAAGAAATACTTTACAAATATAAATATTGAAATAACTCAGTTTAGCATTGCTTTCTTAAAGAGTTTTGCGTAAATACTGAAGTTTAAGAGGCAAAAAATAATTTCCGCAGATTGGTAGAAACGGAAATAATTTACCGAAAACATAAGCAAAATTGTCGATTTGAAGCAGAAAATAACACGTAACTGCCAGCGTGTAAATATAAAACGGAAATATTGCTGACAAAAAATCACCTTGCGGGGCAATTTCGCAGCTTTCCTACGCAGTGGTGAAAGGAGAAAACGTGAATCTTGAAGGTGTTGTCGCGGTAAATTGGAAGGACGTTCCGGCAAAGGAAATCTTTCCCGGAATCAGAAAGCGCATTTTGTGGCAAGGCGCAAACGGCGCCGAGGCGCAAATTGTCGAGATTGACGCGGGGGCAATCTTTACCGTTCTCGATATACACGCCGCCGGTGCGGAAGAGGTCTTTGTGGTTTCCGGCGTGTTCAGCGACGGCGTTCACGATTACCCGGCGGGAACATTCATTCATAATCCGGCAGGATCTTCGCATATTCCTCAATCCAACGAAGGCTGCGTAATCTTTGTTTTCGCTCCCGAGGGCTAAACAATTTTGGATTTTTTTTTCCGATTTCTGTCATAAGAGCTTCGCCGGACTGTTTTTGAGCCGTCGTCGGTAATAAAACAGAGCGCCGTCTTTAGCAGAGGTTACGCCGACCGGTCTTCCCCGGACGGCAACGTCCGGGGTTAAGAATCCCATCATAAAATCCTCGTATTCGCCGCTCGGAACGCCGTTTTTGAGCGGCACACGAATTAATTTGTAACCGGTGCGCCGTTCCCGATTTCACGAACAGTGTTCGGCGGCGAAGGTGTCTCCGCCGCATTCTTTCGTTCAAACCGGAGGCGAACTCTTCAACTTTGACTTCCTATAAAAAACTATCTTGGACAATTATGGAATGTCGTAAACCGGTTACGGGCATTCTTCAACCAAAATCATTCGCGCCAACCGCCGGTCAACGGCGTGAATGGCTTCGGCGACCTGCACGGAAATCGGACCGTCGAACGGCGCGCGTCCGATGACCCGCACGCAAGCTCCTGGCATTAATCCGAGTTCCGCAATGTAGCGAAGACGTTCCGCGTCCTGGTCGCAGACGCGCACGACACGCGCCTGCGCTTTTTCCGGCAGATTGGCTAAAGATTGCGCCGAACTCTCCGGCAGCGTGCCGTCCAGCGCCGGAATCGGGTCGCCGTGCGGGTCGTGCGTCGGGTTGTCGAGGTAGGCGGCGATGCGCGCTTCCAGCTTTTCCGAAATAAAATGCTCTAAAACTTCGGCTTCATCGTGAACTTCATCCCACGAAAAGCCCAATGCTTTAACCAGGTAGAGTTCGATAAGGCGATGATGACGAACGATTTCGAGCGCGATTTGTTCGCCCGCCTCAGTCAATTCCACGCCGCGATACGGTTCATA
>JALZOE010000376.1 GCA_030857325.1 Acidobacteriota bacterium | reverse complement strand
GGCGCGACAAATCGCACGCGCATCTCGGATTATGAAAAAGCGATAAACGAAAACACGCGCCTGATTGTCAAAGTTCATCCGTCAAACTATCGAATCATTGGGTTTACGGCGACGCCGAACATTTCCGAACTTGCCGAATCAGCCAATCGAAACGACGTTTTGCTGTATGAAGATGCCGGTTCGGGCGCGCTGTTCGATTTGAGCGAATACGGTTTGACGGACGAGCCAATCGTTTCGCAGTCAATTGCGGCGGGCGCGGACGTTGTAACCTTCAGCGGCGACAAACTTCTCGGCGGCGTCCAGTCGGGCTTGATTGTCGGGCGGCGCGAAACAATCGAAAAATTGAGAAAACATCCGCTTTACCGCGCCTTACGGGTAGATAAATTGATTTACGCCGCGCTCGAAGCGACGCTCGAATCTTTCCGGCGCGAAACAGCTCGACGGGAAATTCCGGTTTTGAAAATGCTCGCTCAAACAGCGGACGAACTTAAAAAGCGTGCGGAAAATTTTGCCGTTAAGTTAAGCGAAACGCTCGGCGAAATTTCCGCTTTGCGCGTAGAAATTATTCAGGGCAATTCGGTTATCGGCGGCGGTTCCGCGCCCGCCGTTCAGCCGACGACGACTATTTTAGCTCTAAAACACGAAAAAATGTCCGTCGCCAAACTTGAAGAATCCTTGCGGTTTTCGCGCCCGCCAGTTGTTGCGAGAATTCTGGAAGACAAAGTTTTAATTGATTTGCGAACCGTTTCTGAAACGGAAGAAACGGAACTTTTAGAAATTTTGACGAGGATTTAGCCACGAACAAACACGAAAAAGCACGAAAATAAAGAAAAGTAAAACAATAAACTAAAATCTTTGTTCGTGTCCTTTCGTGTTTGTTCGTGGCTAAGTCTTTTTTTACTAACTGTTTTTCTGCGAGAAATCGCTCATAAATTCAACGAGTTTTTCGACGCCTTCTTTCGGGAAAGCGTTATAAATCGAAGCGCGGATGCCGCCGACGCTGCGGTGTCCTTTTAGTCCGTCGAGATTTTGCGCCGTCGCTTCGGATGCGAAACGATTTTCCAATTCTTCGGACGGCAGGCGAAAAGTTACGTTCATTAAGGAACGCGATTCTTTTTCGGCGTGTCCGCGATAAAAACCGTTGCTCTCGTCAATTGCGTCGTAGAGAATTTTCGCTTTTTCTTCGTTTTTTTTCTGCATCGCCGTTACGCCGCCGTGTTTTTTCAAATGTTCGCAGACGAGATTGATAATGTATATTCCCCACGTGTTCGGCGTGTTGAGCATTGAATCATTTGCGGCAATTGCGCGGTAATCGAGTGTCGAATGCTGATTTTTCGGCACTTGTTCGAGCAAATCGTCGCGGATAACGACGAGCGTTACGCCCGACGGTCCGATATTTTTCTGCGCTCCGGCGTAAAGAAACGCGTGTTTTTCGATGTCAATCGGTTTCGAGAGAATATTTGACGACGCGTCGCAGATGACGGGCGTGCCTCGTCCGTCCAAATCGTATTTAAATTCGACGCCTTCAATCGTTTCGTTCGACGTATAATGAACGTAACGGGCGTCGCGGCTGAAGTTTAATTCGTCCTGTGTCGGAGTCGATTTGAAGCCTTCGTCTTCGGTCGAGAAAATCACGTCGGCGCTGCCGCATCGCATCGCTTCTCTGACCGCCTTTTTGCCCCACGCGCCGGTAACGATGTAATCCGCAGTTTCATTTTTGCCGAGAAAATTCAGCGGAATCATCGAAAACTGCAAACTCGCGCCGCCCTGCAAAAACAAAATTCGGTAATTTTCCGGGACATTCAAAAGCTCGCGGATGCCGCCGAGCGCGCCTGCGAGAATCGGCTCGAAATGTTTTGAGCGATGGCTGATTTCCATTACGCTCATTCCGATGCCGTTCAGCGAAAGCATCTCGCGCTGCGCCTTTTCCAAAACTTCCGTGGGTAAAATCGCTGGTCCGGCGCTGAAATTATAGATTCGTTCGCTCATTAAAACTCCTCAAGATGAATTTTAGTGTTTAATATAAAAATTACGCGGTTAGCAGAAACACGCACGATAGTCGAGTTGTTTTTTTAGCAAAGTGTGTTTTTACGTAACAGTTTTGCGCCCTTACGCGCGTGCGGGTTTCGACATTTTTACTGAATAATTAATTCGACCGCGTAACTTCTATAATATAAAAGTTAAAATACCACAGCCGAAAACTTTAATGAATTTCGATAAAGACGCTTTTGGGTTTCAAAATTCGGCGAAACTTGAGTTAAGATAAGTGAAAACTAACAACTCTTTTTTGGAAGAAGACATCTCAAAAGGAGTTTTCCCTGAAAATATCAATAACTGAATTAAAGTTTGGAGGATTTACAATGTTTCGTAAAAATTATTTTTCGCGTCTGACGGCGGTCGCTTTATTTTTATCCGGTAGCTTATTCGTTTTCGCTCAGACAGCGCCGGTGCGCGGCAAAGTCGAGCTGAAAAAAGCCGACGGCACGACCGAGCCGGTTGCGGGCGCGATGGTCGAAGTTTTCCGCACCGATGCAAAAGGCAAACTTCCGACGGGCAAAACCGATAAAAAGGGAAATTTCAGCTTCGCCGGTTTTCCGCTCGGACAAACCTTTGCTTTATCTATCAGCGCGCCGACTATTAAACCGGGTGTTTACCAGAATATCAAAGCCGGGATGGAAAATGTCAACATTATTGTAGTTGAGGGCGACGGCAAGCGTTCTACAGAAGATGAAGTCAGGCAATTTCTCGCCGCTCCCGGCGCTTCGACTTCCAACGCTCCCGCCGAAGCAACTCAAACAGATTCGGCAAAGCCTGCCAAAGAAAGCGCCGAATCTAAAAAACAGCGCGAAGAATATGAAAAACAAGTTGCTGAAGTAAACGCCAGTAACGAAAAAATAAAAAATTCCGACGCGATTATCCAAAAAGCTCAGGAAGAAGGCAGCAAGGCTTATGAAGCAAAGAATTTTGATTTAGCCATCGCCAAATACGAAGAAGGCTATCAGGCTTCGCCAAATTTTGTCGGAAGCGCGCCGATACTTTTGAACAATAAAGCGGCGGCTCACATCGAGCGCGCCATTATTCTGCACAATCAAAACGTAAAGGTAACCGACACGACTCAGAAAGTAGCCAACAAAGCCAAAATCAAGCAGGATTTTGCCGGCGCGATGGACGCCTACAACAACTCGTTGACGGTAATGAAAAATTCCGCCGGCTCGACCGAAGTTCCGGCGCAGAAAATTGCGGATATTAAACTCCAGACGCTGCGCGGCGCTCAAAACGTTATGCAGTATATGGCGACGACCGACTCGGTTGACGAAAAGACGACGGTAGCCGCCAGAGCGTTGACGCAGGAATACGTCAATATGGAAACCGACGCGGCTAAAAAGGTTAAGGCGCAGACGGTTTTGGGCGACGTTTTTCGTGTTAGCGGAGATTCGGACAACGCGATTGTTGAGTATAAAAAAGCTCTGGAAATCGCGCCGGACAACGCCGACGCGCTCGCCGGTCTGGGTTTGTCCCTTTATAATTCGGGCGTTTTGAACAACAATAACAAAGCGCAGATGCAGGAAGGCTTAAATTATATGACGCGTTTCGCCGAAGTTGCGCCCGCCAATCATCCTTTGAAGGCGGATGTCGCCGGATTGGTCGAATACTTAAAAACGGCGGAAAATTTAACTCCGCAAAAAGTTACCCGACCAGCTGGCAGAAAGA
>JALZOE010000375.1:2247-3714 GCA_030857325.1 Acidobacteriota bacterium | reverse complement strand
TCCGCCTGAAAACAGATGTGATTTTTCTCAGCCGTGCGCCTCGACACTTTTATTACTCACGACGCTTTTATTATTGATTAACTGTTCCGCCATCAGGACTTTCCAAACAAGCTGAAAATCGTTTTTAGTCTGCATATTTTTTCTGAAATTGCTGTTAACTATCTGTGTTTCCAATAAATAATCGTTGGCGCTGTTTAACCTGTCCTTCATTATTTTCGATTCGAGCCATTTTGCCTGCGGCGGTTCGTAACCGATTTTGTCCTGCCGCGCGACGATTTCGCCGGGCAAAATGTCGGCGAAAGTCTGCCGCATAATGTTTTTGGTAACGCCGTTTTGAATCTTAAAGCGCGAAGGTAAAGTGAAAAGATATTCCGCCAATTTATGACTCAGAAAAGGCAGTCTGACCTCGCGCGAATGCGCCATCGAGTTTCTGTCGCAGTAACGAAGAAGCTCTTCCAAACTTCCCTGAGACGTGCTTATATACAATGATTCGGCTAAAGATTTCGGAAAAGAAGTTTGCGGAATCGAAGTTTTATGAAAATGCGATTCGAGAAAATCCCGGTTAAAAACCCGGCGCAAACTCTGTTTCCATTTAATTTGCGATATTTTTACTCGAAAGGAGTCAGGTATCGATTCCTTAAATTTCTGCTTTCCGGTCATCGTCGCGACGCCGTTTGGGTGAACTCTCGAATACGACGATAACTCTTGCTTCAATAAAGGTTTATCTCGATTTCGCAGCTCGCGGAAATAATCGAAAAAGTAGTTGTGATAACCGGCTAAAAGCTCATCCGCGCCCTGCCCGTCGAGCAGAACCGTCACGTTATTTTCCTTTGCCAGACGCATCACGCAGAATTGCGCGTAAATGCTCGCCGACCCGAACGGCTCTTCCTGATGATAAAAAAGTTTCTCGAAATCGTTCTGCAAGCCTTCGTCGTCCGGGTAGACGAAATGCGGGTCAACGTTCGTTTTATCGATGACCATCTGCATATATTTGCCTTCGTCTTTGGCGAAACCGGGAAAACGCGCCGAAAAAGTCGCCTGCGGATGAGTTTTGTTTTTGTTCAACTCGTCAATCACGCAGACGACCAGCGAGCTGTCCAAACCGCCCGACAGACTGCTTCCGACCGGAACGTCCGAGCGCAGACGGCGTTTGACGGATTCGTAAAAAAGCTCGTGAAATCCATTTTGAGCTTTTTCGGCGGTAATGTTTTCGTCAACCGCGCCGTAATCGATATTCCAATATCTCTGCGGTTCGGGCTGTAATTTCTGCGGCGTTACGAAAAAATAATGCGCCGCTTCGAGCTTGCGGATGTTCGCGTAAAAGGTTTCCGAAGAATCTTGCGGATTATAAACGTAGCCGTATGCCAGATAATTAAAAAGCAGCCGGTTATTGATTTCCTTCGGAATTCCGGCTGCCCACAACGCCTTCATTTCCGACGCGAAATACAAAGCGCCGTCGTGCAGCGA
>JALZOE010000375.1:0-2237 GCA_030857325.1 Acidobacteriota bacterium | reverse complement strand
AATAGTAAAAAGGCTTTTCGCCGAAGCGGTCGCGCGCGCAGAAAAGTTTTTGCTCCTTCTCGTCCCAAATCGCAAAGGCGAACATTCCGTCCAAATCTTCGAGACACTTTTCCTTTTTTTCGTGATAAAGCGCCAGCAGAACTTCCGTGTCGCAGGTGCTTTTAAAGACGAAACCTTTTTCAAGAAGTTTTTCCTTCAACTCGACGTAATTATAAATTTCTCCGTTGAAAACAATTTGATACCTTTCATCGGAATACGACATCGGCTGCCTGCCGTCGTCGCTCAAATCGATAATCGCCAGCCGCCGGTGTCCAAGACCGACATTTCCCGTATTATTTACCCAATGACCGTCGCCATCGGGACCGCGATGAGCAATTGCGCCCGTCATTTTCCGCAAAATCTCTTTTGAAATTTTTTTATTTGAGCTTATTATTCCCGCAATGCCGCACATATCTTTAATGTTATAAGGAAAAAAGAATTTTTTAGATGTCGCTGTTAGAAAGCTCGTCGGCTATATTTTTCGACGAGTAAATCTCCGGTTTCAAAATCAGGAACAGCAAAGCTAAATAAACGACCGAAGCCGCCGCTTTAACAGCGATACCCGAATAAAAACCGAAAGATGCTTCTTTAATCAAAGATAACACACCGAAACCGGCAATTAAACCGGAAAGGAAAATCAGCGCCGCTTTGCCGAAGTTATATGGAATCGGATAAAGTTTCTGCGCGTGCCAGAAAATGGCAATCGGAATTATGATTTGCGACGCCAGAGTCGCAATTGCCGCGCCTTCTTTACCGTAGATGGGAACTAAAATTAAATTGAATATGACTAATAAGCCAGCCGATACAAGCGAAACTATTCCGTAAACTTTATTGTTTTTAGCGATGCTCGATCCGACACTTGCGATCCAGCCGATTCCAATTACCAGATAATTGAAAGCCAGAATTCCGGCGACTAAATAAGCGTCGAGATAGCTTTGCGTCGTTAAAACCGTGAGTATTTCAAAAGAAAATAAAGTTATCAAAACGGCTATAAACGAAGTAATGCCTAGATATACGCTCAGAGCCAGCGCGTAAACCTGCTTTGCGTCCGACTGTTTGTGGATGGAGAGAGAGAACGGTCCCCAAGCCATCTGAAAAGCGCCGGTCAGAATCGCCATTGCCGACGCAACCGCGGCTCCGATTTGATATAAACCGACTTCGCGCGTATTGCTGAAAGATTGAATAAAATAAACGCCCGATAAATTTATAACCCAGAAAGCAATGCCGCCCGGTATTAAAGGATAGCTAAACAAAAACATTTCCTTCCATCTTTGCCAGCTAAAATATTTCGGAGATATTTTTTTCCTGAAAAGAACGAGCGTCCAACCGACGGCAATTATCGAAGAAATTACCTGAGCGTAGAAAATGCCGATTACTCCGGCTTTGATTACGACGACGAAAACAACATTCAATAAAATTATTATTAAGCTCGTGGTCAAAGTAAATACCGAAGTATAAACGGCGCGTCTCTCAAGGCGTAAAACGTTTCCCGCAAAGGCAATAAAAACAATCAGCGGCAGGTTAAAGGCGGCGACAAGAACGACCCGCGCGGCTTCCGGTTCTCTCAGTATCCGTATTGCGAAAAAGTTGTGAAAAATGACGAGCAGTAAAGTGAAAGTCGTGGCTAAAACAAAGCTCGACCAAAGAAACGTATTCAACGTTTTTTTTCTGTCTTCCTCGTCTTCATTTTCGTAATACCAGCGATGAAGCGAGTTGTCCATCCCTAAAATCATTAAAATACCCAATAAAGTGAACGAATTGGTTATAAGACTGATGATGCCGAAATCCGCTGGAACAAAAACTCTCGTATAAATCGGAATTAAAAACACGCCGATAAAGCGGCTTATAATCCCGGACAGACCATAAATAACGCTCTCGCCGGCGAGCTTTTTTATCATTGAAAGTGAAGACATTAAACTTTTTCGCGCTTTTCTTTATGAAGTCGGATAACTTCCCGGTAGGTTTCGACTAATTCGCGGGCAATTTTTTTATCATCGTGATATTTTTCTACGTAAACTCGTCCCTTCTTACCTAATTCATGCCGCAGAGTTGCATCTTTAACGAAAACTTCGAGTCTTTCGGTGATGTTATCTGGATTAGCATTGAAAATCGGCAAATCATTTGGATAATCCTTCCCAGTAACAGGATTAATGTAGCAAACAACCGGCTTGCCGAAAGCCATTGCTTCTACTGCTGCA
>JALZOE010000374.1 GCA_030857325.1 Acidobacteriota bacterium | reverse complement strand
CAGATGGAAGATTATTTTCTGCCGCAGATTTCCGAAATTGTCGAAGCGGCGCGGCGGTTGGCTAATTATTAAACTAAAAACTTTCGCCAATCGTCGCTTTCGGCAACTTTTTTAATCAATTCGTTTCTCTCCGTCAGCATTTCTCTCATATAATTTTCGAGAAAAAGCGCGTCGGCTATTTTGCCGAAAATCCAGAGCGGCGACGTGTAATCGAAAACGTCGCGCATAATCGTTTGCACGTTTTTTGTTTCAAAAAAATGGTCGTGGTCGAAACGCTTGAACGCGCCTTTTGTCATCGAGTCCCGGAAATGATGCGGGCGATTGAACTCGGTTATTTTTGAAGTCAGTCTTTGCCGGACGCCGAAATGCGTCGCTTGCCACGTTACGATTTCGCCCGCATTTATTAAACCTTTCGTTACGCCCGCGACGGCTCGTTCGTCGTGCTTCGTCATCGTCGCTTCGTGCAAATCGATACACCGGGCAAGGTCGAAAACTCTTTCAATCGGCGCGTTGACGGCGATTTCAATTTTTATAACGGGCATAATCCAAGTTTTTAATAAATATTTGCTTTATTATTATGGCTCGGTTTTGAATAAGTCGGCAACGATTTTTTATTTGAAACAATTAGTATTTACTCGCCGGTTTTGCGTCTCTGTTTTCTTATAAAGGTTTTTCTTGTATTCTATTGACGGTTTTTATAATTTTATTTGGTCGTTATTTAATACACGGAGATTTTATGAGCGTAGAAGTTGTGATGCCGCAGATGGGCGAGTCGATTACCGAAGGCACGGTTTCAAAATGGCTGAAAGCGGTCGGCGAGAAAGTTGAAAAAGACGAGCCTTTGCTTGAAATTTCAACCGATAAGGTTGACGCGGAAGTTCCCGCGCCGTCGGCGGGCGTTTTGCTGGAGATTCGTGCAAACGAAGGCGAAACGGTCGAAGTCAACAGCGTCGTCGGCGTTTTAGGCGCGGAAGGCGAGCAAGCCGCCGCGAGTTTAAACGGCAATTCTCAAACCGCCGCCGCATCGGTCGAACAGCCGAAAGAAGAAATTCAGCCCGCTGTCAAAGAAGCGGAACAACCAGAAATTGCCGAACAACCTCAACCCGTTGCCATAGCGACTACGAGCGAAATAAATCCGCAATCGAGCGAAGGCACAACCGAAATCGTAATGCCGCAGATGGGCGAGTCGATTACCGAAGGCACGGTTTCAAAATGGCTGAAGGCGGTCGGCGATACGGTTGAAAAAGACGAGCCGCTGCTTGAAATCTCGACCGATAAAGTCGATGCCGAAGTTCCGTCACCAGCCGCCGGAATTCTTTTGGAAATTCGCACCAATGAAGGTGAAACCGTCGAAGTCGGCGCGATTGTCGCAATGGTCGGCGCGGAAGGCGCGAGCGGAGTGAGCAGTCAGCAGTCAGCGGTCAGCGGTCAGCAACAAGCCGTTGCCGCTACTGCCGAAGCGACCGGCGCGGATGCGTCATTTTCCACTCAAACCAATCAAGCGAATCAAACAAGCGTTTCAATGCCAGTCGAGCAAAAAGAGGAAATTCAGGAAATCGAGGGCAGAAGTTACGATTACGGTCGGCAAGGCGCGGTTGCCGACGCGCAAACAACCGCGAGCAACGGACACGACAAATCGAACGGTCATCAATCGCTCGAAGATTTGCGGAAAACAAAATCCAGTCCGCTTGTCCGAAATATCGCACGCGAACACGGCATCGACATTGCGCGGCTCGCCGGTTCGGGCATCAGCGGACGCGTAACAAAAAAAGATATTTTCAATTTCATCGAATCCGGCGCGGCGTTAAAACCGCAGGATTTACTGCGAAAAGGCGCGGCGGTGAGTTTACCAAGTTCGGTGAGTTCGGCGAGTTCGGCGAATTCCTTAAACTCAGTCAACTCGCCGAACTCGCAACTCGCCGCAACTTCTTCGGTCGGAGACCGCGTTGAGCCGATGTCGGTGATGCGCAAGAAAATCGCCGAACATATGACGTTCTCGAAACAAACTTCGGCGCACGTGGCGAGCGTTTACGAAATCGATATGACGAACGTGGCGAAGTTTCGCGATAAAAACAAAGCTGAATTTCAAACGCGCTACGGCACAAAGCTGACGTTTATGCCGTTTATTTTCCAAGCCGTAACGCAAAGTTTGCGAAAATTTCCGATTGTCAATTCGCAGGTGTCCGGCGAGCAGATTGTTTATAAAGGCGACGTCAATTTAGGAATGGCGGTCGCGCTCGATTGGGGCTTGATTGTTCCGGTTATAAAACGCGCCGACACGCTTTCGCTGTCCGGTTTGGCGTTGACGGCAAACGATTTGGCGGGCAGAGCGAGAACGAAAAAACTGGTGCCGGACGAAGTGCAGGGCGGAACATTTACGATAACGAATCCGGGCGTTTTCGGCGGACTTTTCGGCACACCGATTATCAATCAGCCGCAAGTTGCAATCCTGTGCGTCGGCACAATCGAAAAACGTCCGAAGGTTTTAACTTCGCCCGAAGGCGACGATTATATAGCGATTCGGCAAATGGCTTACTTCGCTTTAACTTACGACCACCGCGTCGTCGACGGCGCGGACGCCGAGAGATTTCTGTCGTTTATGAAACAGTATCTCGAAACGAATCAATTCGGTTTGTAAATTCCAAAAGAGCGTTGAATTGATTTTCAACGCTCTTTTGGAATTTACAGGAAACTTTTTGTTAAATTTGCCGACAACTTATTTTAAGAATGTTTTGTGATTTAGAAATAGAGGAGTAAAAAATATGTCGCGCCTCGCATCGATTCAACATCTTTTTGTCGGTTTGTTCGATAAATCCCGGAATCAGCCGACGAATTCGACTGCCGAACCGTCGGCGATGTCGAAACTTTTGCCGAAGGATAATGAATGGCTGAACAATCTGCATCAGAAGTTAAATCCGAATTTCGGTAATCCGCCGGAAAAAACCGACGAAAGTTTTTGGGTAAAACTGCCGCCGAACCGGGACGCGCGGCGTATCCGCGAGGATTTACTGCGGGAAAATTTCGGATTTGAAAAAGGGGACATTGCCGCTTACGACAGGGAGACGAAAAACACGGGTCTTTTTGTCAGCGATTCCGGCAAACCGGACGAGTGGGCAACGAGCAAAGAAATCGGCGGATGGAACATTCGCGACGGTTATGTCGAGATTTCGGTGTCCAAAGAAAAGGCGGCGGAATTGAGAAATTTTCGGGTCAGCCGCGTGATTGACAAATCGCTGGCGAGCATCGGCGATTCGTTTTTGCGCGAAACGGTTAAGAAAGATTTGATGGCGGCGACGGCGGGCAAAGGCTCGGATAAGACGCGAGCCGCCGACAGATTATTAAATTTAGCGGTTGAAAATCCGATTGACGCCGAAACCGTCAGAAACTCGATTCGCGTGGTTGCCGCGCAGCCCGAAAACCGAAACAACGCCGTCCTTCAAATCGTCGCGGCGAAAGTCGAATTGTCCGGCATAATGAAGGAAATGTCGAAAACCGCCGCGCGAACCGCGCAGGACGCGGAAAAGTTACGGCGGAAAATTTCCGATTACGAATCGGATTTGGAAAAAACGGCGAGAATAGCGGGCGGATTTAACAAAATGTCCGACGCGCAAGCGCCGAACCTGAAAGTCAATCGTGAAGAAGCGGTGTGGGCGAATTGGCAGGCGGCGGACATTTACCGGCAGCTCGGCGACGAAAAGAAAGCCGTCGAAAGAGAAATGATGACGAGATATTAC
>JALZOE010000373.1 GCA_030857325.1 Acidobacteriota bacterium | reverse complement strand
GTCGAAATCGTTGCGCCGCTCCCAACTTTCGCCGCGGTCGGTCGAGCGGAAGATTCCGCCTTTTTTGTCGGCAGCTTCAACCGTCGCGTAAAGCACGTTGTTGTCGGCGGGCGAAATCGTCAAGCCTATGCGTCCCATATCGACCGTCGGCAGTCCGGCGCGCACTTTTTTCCACGTCGCGCCCGCGTCCATCGATTTATGAATCGCGCTTTCGGGTCCGCCGTCAATCAACGTCCAGACGTGGCGGCGGCGCTGATACGCGGCGGCGTAAATCGTGTCGGGATTCTGCGAATCGATGGCGATGTCAGTTACGCCGGTGTTTTCGCTGATTTTCAAGATTTGATTCCACGTCTTGCCGCCGTCCGTTGTTTTATAAAGCCCGCGTTCTTTTCCGGCGCTCCAGAGCGGACCTTGAGCGGCGACGTAAACCGTGTTTGAATCGCGCGGGTCAATCAATATTTTTCCGATGTGTTCGGACGTTTTCAAGCCCACGTTTTTCCACGATTTGCCGCCGTCTTCGGATTTATAAACGCCGTCGCCGTAGGAAACACTGCGCTGCGAGTTGTTTTCGCCCGTGCCGACCCAGACGACAAGCGGATTTTTCGGGTCGAGCGCGAGCGCGCCGATTGAATACGAACCTTCGTTGTCGAAAACCGGCGTCCACGTCGTGCCGTTGTTAATCGTCCGCCACACGCCGCCCGAAGCCGCCGCCGCGAAATAACGGCTCGGCTCTTTCGGGTCAACCGCGAAAGCGGAAATTCGCCCGGACGTAAACGCCGGACCGACCAGCCGCATCTTCATTCCCACGAATGTCGGCGAAGACATCGGGTCGTCCGGCTTTTTCGGCTCGTCCGGTTTTTTGGCTTCATCCGGTTTTGCAGTCTCGGCAGTTTTTTTAGCTTCTTCCTGTTTCGCCTTTTCGATTGCCGCTTTTTCCGCAGCTTTTTCTTCCTGCGCCGCAATATTGAACGGCATTAAAACCAGAATGGCGCACAAAACGAGCGGCACAAAACGCCCGAACGATTTTAGATTAAAGACAAAAATTGACTGCATAAACATATTCATAATTATTTAATTGAAATCGATGATTGAACGGCGATTTCGCCGCTTCCGCGTTAAAGCGGCGAGTCGGGCTGAAACGATTCGTTTATTTCCTATTCTAATCAGTCTTGATACTACGAAAGCCGCCGCAAAAAGGTTTTCCCCTACCGGCGGCAAAAGGGCAATCTGCATTTTCGAGAAGAATAAGCGAGATTTTTTCGCTTGTCAATCCACTTTTCCGCTTACGGCTTTAAGTGCCGCGGGTTGACATCTAAATTCATATTAAGTTTAATTCAGATAATCTATTTCACCCGTATCTTCAGTCTAATAACTTTGAAAAAACTAATGATTTACCTGCCTGGACACATTTTTTTATCGTGCCTGATTTTATTTACGACAATCGGCGTCTGCACGGCGGCGACACCGCTGCAAATTATTCCGCAGCCGAAGGAAGCGGCGGCGACGGACGAAAGATTTTTGCTTAAAAACAATTCTAAAATCAATCTAGCCGACGCGCGTTCGGCGGCTGACCGGTTTGCGGCGCGGGATTTTATCGAAGACGTTAAACAAACTGCCAATATAAATTTACAAATCGGCGGCGGACGAATTCTCGTCGGTCTGCTCGACAACCGGAAAATCCAGACGGCGTTTGAGCGGGCGAAAATCGACGTTCCGGCGAATTTGAATGACGAAGGTTACGTTTTATTCGTCGATGCGAAACAGATTATCGTCGGCGGCAAAACCGAAGTCGGGACGTTTTACGGCTTGCAGACCTTGAAGCAAATGGTGCGCGGCGACGGCGACGGCGCATACGTTCAAGGCGCGAGAATAGTCGATTTTCCGACGATGCGTTACCGCGCTTTTTCCGACGACGTTTCGCGCGGGCTTGTCCCGACGCTCGATTACGTCAAGCGGCAAATCAGGACGTTTGCGATGTTCAAGATGAATATGCACTCGCTCTATATGGAACACACGTTTAGAAGCGAATTGAACCCGCTGTTCGCGCCCGAAGACGGCAGTTTTTCGCCCGAAGAACTGCGCGAAATCGTCGCTTACGCCCGAAACTATCACGTCGAAATCGTTCCCCAGCAGCAGACTTTCGGACATCTGCACAAAGTCGTCAAGTTCGAGAAATACAATCGTCTCGCCGAAGTTCCCTACGGCGACATCATCACGCCGCAGGAAGAAGATTCCTACAAATTCGTCGGCGAACTTTACAAAGAGATTGACCGCATTTTCCCGTCGAAATTCTTTCACATCGGCGCGGACGAAACTTTTGAATTAGGGCAAGGCAGAAGCCGCGAAGAAGCCAAAGAAAAAGGCGTCGGCAAAGTTTATTTCAATCATATCAACCGGGTTAAAGACATTTTACAGCCGTATAATCGCCGCCTGATGATGTGGGGCGACATCGCGCTTAATCATCCTGATTTAATCGGCGAAATTCCGAAAGACGTTATCGTGATGAACTGGATATACGGCGCGCGCGATTCTTACGTGAACCGCATCGAGCCGTTTCAAAAAGCCGGATTGGAGCAATTCGTCTGCCCGTCGGTCTGGAATTTTAATTTGATTTTCCCGAATAACGAATTTGCGACCGTGAATATCCGCAATTTCGTCCGCGACGGTCAGGCGGCGGGCGCGCTCGGCGTAATGAATACCAACTGGGACGACGACGGCGAAACGCTTTTTGAAATGGATTGGTATGGCGTAGGTCTGGGCGCGGCGGCAGGCTGGGAAATCGCGCCGCTCAACATCGAAGAATTCGATAAAAAATTCGACTGGACGTTTTTTCGCAGCGAAGGCGGCGAATTTACAAAAGGCATCAGAACGTTAGGCGCGGCGAGCAAAACGCTCGGCATCACGGAAACACAAAACTCGCTTTTCTGGCAAAATCCGTTTACGCCGCAGTTTCAAAAACGCGCCGCCGCGCTCAACGCCAACGCCAAACAGCTTCGCCTGAACGTCGAAGAAACCGAAGAAAGTTTAATCAGAAACCAATCGAAAGCGAAAAGAAACCCGGAGATGATTCCCGCGATGCGTTTCGCCGCCCAGCGTTTCAACCATCTCGGACGGCGAATGATTTTAATCGACCAACTCGGTCAGGCGTATTGGGACGCCTATTTAACGATGTCCGACCGTCCGAAAGTGCGAAAACTCTCGTATTACAGCGGCGCGATTTACAATTACACGCGCGAAATGGCGGAAGAATTAGGCGAGATGAAACGCAAATACGCCAAACTCTATCTCGCCGAAAACAAACCGTCGCACCTCGAAAGCGTCCTGGCGCGCTACGACCAATCAATCCAATTATGGCTCGCCAAATCGCGCCAAATCGGTGAAGCCTTAACCCGATACAACGAAACCGGCACAATCCCGCCGCCCGAAGAAATCGGCTTCAGCCCCAGACCGAAAAATTAAAATTATTTAGCCCGGAAACAAAAGTATATTTGTGTTCTAAGTACGGGACAAAAGCAGCGTAAGTTGTTGGAATCGTTGCCTTTGTCTAAAGTTTGTTGTGATTTGGCAGAAGCAATTTCTTAATGTCTCGAACCCGAGGCGGAAAACGCTTTTTTCCGCCTCGCGCGTGGTTCTTTATTTTGAGCGGCTTTTCGCGGCTTTCTAGTTCGCCTGAAAGTAATGCCCAAACTGTCGCCAGCGTTAACAATGACAATAATTTGCTGACTCGTTCGCCGTGCGTTAAGTG
>JALZOE010000372.1 GCA_030857325.1 Acidobacteriota bacterium | reverse complement strand
CCGAACAGGGCGCGCGAATGACGGCGATGGACAGCGCCTCGAAAAACGCGGGCGAGCTTATCGACACTTTAACCCTGAATATGAACCGCATTCGTCAGGCGGCGATTACCAAGGAAATTATCGAAGTCGTCTCCGGCGCGGCGGCGGCGTAATCAATGAGCGAATTTCAAATTACGAATTACGAATTGAAAGCAATTTTCAAGCATTTGCAATTTGGAATTTATAAATGATTTACCATTCATAATTGTTTTAAGTGGAGAATAAAAATTCAAATCGACGGCGCGGGCGTGTTTTACGTTACGCGCCTTTAATTTTGTGGATTGGCGCAGTTTTATTCGCTTCGACCGGCAGCGCGTCGATGTCGGAAACGTCGCGTTTTATTCGCCCGCTGCTGCATTTTCTTTTTCCGAACAGCCCGGAAGAAACCTTGATAACTTATCACGGATTCATTCGCAAATTCGCGCATTTCGCCGAATACGCGGTTTTGAGTTTTTGGGCGGCGCGCGCATTTTGGAGTTCTTCGATTAAAATCCTGCAAAAATTCTGGTTCATTTTCGCCTTTTTCGTGGTTTTTTTCGTCGCCTCGATTGACGAATATAACCAAAGTTTCAACCCGGCGCGCACCGGCTCGATTGACGACGTAATGCTCGACTGCGCGGGCGGTTTAACCGCAATTTTACTGCTCTGTCTTTACAGATTTTCGATTCGCAAGCCGCTTTAAATCATTTTCAAAAGATTTTGGTCATCCGCTGAAAGGCGCAAAACTTCCATTTATTTGAACTTTGTGTAATATTTATCGTTAGAAAAAGCGGAGGAAAAACAAACAAATGGGCATTTTAGACAAAGTTAAGGAAGCGGCATTTAATCAGTTTATTGAAGTTATCGAATGGCTCGACGATTCGCGGGACACGATACTTTACCGTTTTCCGGTCGCCGGACAGGAAATAAAAAACGAGGCGCAGTTGATTGTTCGTGAATCGCAAGTCGCGGTTTTCGTTTTTGAAGGACAGGTCGCCGACGTTTTCGCGCCCGGACGCTACACGATTGACGGCGGAAACACGCCGATTTTATCGAAACTCGGCGCGTGGAAATTCGGTTTCAACTCGCCATTTAAATCGGAAGTTTATTTCGTCAACACAAAGCAGTTTACCGATATGAAATGGGGAACGGCGAACCCGATTATGCTGCGCGACAACGATTTCGGCGTCGTCCGCCTGCGGGCGTTCGGCGCGTATTCGATGCGCGTCGTCGAACCGCGCGAGTTTATCAAAGAAGTCGCCGGAACAAACGCTCATTTTCAAACCGAAGACATCGACGGGCAGTTAAAACGCGCCATCGTCTCGGAATTTTCCGACGCCATCGGCGAGATGAAAATTCCGGCGCTCGATTTGGCGGCGCAGTATAAGGAATTGGGCGAAGTCATCCGCGCCAAAATCAACGAAGATTTCAAAACTTACGGCTTGGAAGTTACGAAATTTTATGTTGAAAATATTTCTTTGCCCGAAGAAGTCGAAAAAGCATTGGACAAACGCTCGTCGATGGGCGCGCTCGGCAACGCCGACCAGTATATGAAGTTTCAGGCGGCGGACGCGCTTCGAGACGCCGCGCAGAATGAAGGCGGCGGCGCGGGTTTGGGCGCGGGTTTGGGCGCGGGTTTCGCCGTCGGCAACCAAATGGCGAACGCTTTCGGCGGAAATCAGGGACAGCAGCAAAATCAGACGGGCGGCGGACAATCTTCTTCGGCGCAAACCGTTCCTTGCCCGAACTGCGGTAAATCAAATTCGGCGGGAACGAAATTCTGCAACGACTGCGGCGCGAAAATGGAAGCGTCGCAAGTTCCGTGCGTCAAATGCGGCGCCGAACTGCGCGAGGGCGCGAAATTCTGCTCGGAATGCGGCGCGACGCAGGAAAAAGCAAAATGCGCTAACTGTCAGGCGGAACTCGCGCCCGGCGCGAAGTTCTGTCCCGAATGCGGAACGAAAACCGAGTAAATCAATTACAAATTTTAAATTACGAATTACGAATTAAAATCATTATCCGACATTCGTAATTCGTAAATTTTTTTGTTCAATCGAATAATAATGGAAAAAATATGGCAATCAGTCCCGAACTTCTTGAAATTCTGCGCTGTCCGAAATGCAAATCAAAGGTTGAAATAAATACCGACCAGAGCGGTTTGAAATGCGCGAATCCTGAATGCGCGCTCGTTTATCCGATACGCGATGAAATTCCGGTAATGCTCGTCGAAGAAGCAAAGGCGGAGAATGAAAAACGGAAAATGGATAATGGAAAATAAAAAGAAAATTTTTCACCTTCCGTTTTTCATTCTCCGTTATGAGTATTGACTGGACAAAAGTTAATCGCGTTCTGGTTGTGCGCCTGCGCTCAATCGGCGACACGGTTTTATCGACGCCTTCACTTACCGCGTTAAGAAGATTTCTGCCCGAAGCGCAAATCGATATTCTGCTCGAAGATTGGGTCGCGCCTGTTTTAGAAAGTTTCGACGCGGTTGACAATGTTTTGACGGTTTCGCGCAAAAGCAAAAAATCGCGAATCGAAACGGCTTTGCGGCTTCGACGAAACGATTACGACGCTGCTTTTAATCTTCACGGCGGCACGACCGCAACGTTCTTCACCTTTGCGAGCGGCGCGAAATACCGCGTTGGCTACAAAGAATATCGTTACAATTTTCTTTACAATCATCTGCTTTCGTCGTCGTCCGATTTCTGGCAAAAAGAACACACGCATTCCGCCGAACAACAGCTCGCTCTATTGGGATTTGCCGGCGTTCCGGTTTTCGATAAACCTAAATCGCGCCTTATTGTAGCTGAAAAGGCTTTACATTCGTTAAGAGAAAAATTTACCGCCGAGACGCAGAGAAACACGGAGTTTTTGCAGAGTTTTTTTCAACCAATCGAAACAAACTCTCCGCGTTTCTCTGCGGAATCTTCGCGTCTCAGCGGTGAAAATTTCGCTTTGATTCATCCCGCCGCCGCGTTCGATTCAAAACAATGGTCAACCGAAAACTTCGCCCGCGTCGCCGAATTTTTATTCGAGAAAGGCTTAAACACAATCGCGGTCGCCACGCCGAAAGAACGCGAAGTTCTGGAAAATCTCAAACGATATTCAGACGCGCCGATTTTAACTTTCGACGATTTAACCTTACCGGAAATTATGGCTTTAGCGTCGGAAGCGAAAATTTTCGTCGGCAACGATTCGGGAATCGCGCACATTGCGGCGGCTGTCAAAACGCCGTCGGTCGTCATTTTCGGCTCGTCAAACATCAATCACTGGCGTCCGTGGACAAACGCGCCGAACGAAATAGTTTTCGCGGAAAAGCCGTGCAGTCATCTGACCGGCGAGATTCGCAAAGGTTCTGAAAACCCGAAATGTATTCGTTGCGTTGAAGTGAAAGAGGTTTGCACGGCAATTGAAAGAATTCTATGACTCTTTTACCTAAATCTACACTACTGAGATGACCCATCTAAAGCCATTGAACATCAAAACTTGCACAGATAATACATTTATGAAACTATACAATTCTTAAAGACTGTAAAAAAATAGATTGACTAATAAAGGGCAAGCGTTTGATAATCGAAATGTAAAACGATGTTTGTTGTGATGTTTTGTGTTATAAGTTTGTATTTGGATAAAGGTGATTTACGTTGAACAAAGCGAAATATAAACATCCTGTTTTGATTGAAGCCGTGCTTGAGCTTAGATTTCCTTCTAATGATAAATGGGG
>JALZOE010000371.1 GCA_030857325.1 Acidobacteriota bacterium | reverse complement strand
AAGATTTGCAGCTCGCGCCTTTGAGCGAACGTCCGCCGCGACTCGATTTGCCGCTTTCGCAATTGACGGAAATCGCTTTGCGCGAACGCTCGGATTTGCAAGCCGCGAAACTTGCCGAAGAAGTCGGCGCGGCGCGAATCAATCTGGCAAACGCCCAAGGCAAGCCGAACATTGCGGGTTCGGTGAAATTTTCGCGGAGCAACGGAATAATTGATTTGCCCGAAAGAATCGGCGGCGGTTTTATCGCTGATAAAAGCAGCGAACTGACATTCGGCGTAGCGATTGATTTGCCCGTTTTTAATCGAAATAAAGGCGCGATTGCCGAAGCTGTGAGCGGACGAGTTATCGCCCAGAGACAGCGCGAGTTTCTCGAAGCGAATATCAAGAAAGATGTGGCGGTCGCTTATCGAAAATACCGCGCCGCGTCGGAAAAGTTAGTGATTTTTGCGACGCAGATTCTGCCGCGTGCCGAAGCCAATTTGACGACGATTCGCGCCGCTTATAGCCTGGGCGAGTTTTCGCTTTTTGAAGTTATCAACGAACAGCGCAAATTAAGCGAAAACGTCCGCGAATACAACGGCGCTTTGCGCGATTATTACGAGGCTTTGACGGAAATCGAAAACGCGCTCGGCACAAAGATTCCGCCCGAAGGCTTTTCGCCCGATACGAGTTCCGTTTTACCCGACAAAGAAATCGTTCCGCAAATCGAGCGTGAAAAATTCCTGCGCGACGTTTTCAAAAATTCGGGAAAAGACGGTTTTACCCAATTAACAAAAAAACAAAACGAAGAGGAAAAGAAATGAAATATATCGCTATTGTAACAATTTTAAGTTTGGTTGGTTTGGCAGGCGCGTGTGCGTCGAGTCCAGAGACAACTACTAAAACTACTAATGCAGTCGCAACCAATACGGCAACGAATGCGGCATCAAACGCGGCGACAACGAACGCTGCTCCGAAATCAGACAACGATGCTCCGGCAAGCGTCAAAGCGGTTTTTCCCGACGCGCAATCGTTCACGACCCAGCATAAGGATATTCCGGCAGACAAAATCGCTTCGATTGAGAAAGACACCGACTCAAAAGTCCCCGACAAAGACCATCATTCCTACCTGGCTTTTTCGACGGCAGGCGGCGCACGCAAGCAAGTCGGCGCGGCGACCATTGTGAAAGTCGAAGGACGTGATGTGATTGTCGTTTATGACAATAAAGACGGCTCGCCGATTATTAAGGAAGTTCGCGCCGACGGCGTTCCCGCGCCCTTTCTCGCGCAGTTCGCCGGAAAAGGACACGATAACGATTTGCTGCTTGGCGCGGATATTAAAGCGAGCGGCGCGAACGAAGCGCAGGCAAAAGCGATTACGGAAGCCGTCCGCGTGGACGTTTTGACGATGCAGGCACTTTATGGTTCGGCGCATAAACACTAAAAAAGATGAGTTTCCAGTTTCAAATTTCAAATTTTAAGTTCCGGCGGCGATTGGCGGCATTTGTCAGTTTTTTGCTGCTTGCCGTTCTGCTCACGGCTCACAGCTCACGGCTCAAGGTTGGGGCGCACGGCGAAGAAGACCATTCTGCCGATAAGAAAACTGAAACGACGACAGCGACGACTACAAAAACAAATGCAATTCCGAGCGTGACGGCGGAGCGCAACATCAACACGGACGCGGGACACTTTAATTTGAAATTGACGCGCACGCCGTCCGACGCGCGAACGGGAGAAAACGTGCAGTTTGTCGTGCGGATTGCCGAGAAGGTCGAAGGCGGTTTTGGCGGCGGCGAGCCGCTTGCACTCGACAACGCAACCGTTATAGCAAATATCACGACGGCAAACGGCGCGGGCGTTGCCGAAAACATCCAGACTAAACACGAAGGCGGCGACGCTTATCGAGCAGCGTATGTTTTTCAAAACGCGGGCGATTACAAAATCGTATTCAATATCAAAGCAAACGACGGACGCGCTTTTTCAACTGACTTTCCCGTCAGTGTCAGCAAGGCTTCCGTCAATTGGACGTTTTGGCTTGGAATGGCAATTTTGAGTTTGTTGACTTTGGGCGCACTCGGTTTTGTTTTCGCTAAATCAAAAGACGCGAGCGGCGGAAATCGCCTGCGACGAGTCGCGCCGTTTGCCGTCGGCGCAATTCTGTTTTTCGCGTTCGGCACTTTTGCTTTGGCGTATCTCGTGCCGCCGCGCAAGGCTCGTGAGATTACGGCAGTGACAACAACCGGTGAAAACGCGCCGTCGGCAGAAATTGCCGACACGCTGGCTGGCAGAGTTTCCGTTTCAAAAGAATCGCAGTTGCTTTTCGGAATCAAAACGCAGGCGGTCGAAGTCAAACAAATTACGAGCGGATTGAAAACGACGGGAACGGTCAGGGCGCGTCCAGATGCTCGTGCCGTTATCGTTCCGCCGGTTGCCGGAAGAATCGTTTTGCGCGAAGGCATAACGCTCGGCGCGGCGGTTGGGCGCGGCGAACAAATCGGCACGGTCGAGCAGATTTTGGATGTATCGGGACAAGTCGGACTCGAAACGCAACGCCTCGAAGTCGAAGCGCAGCAGCGCGAGATTGAAGCTAAGAGATTGGAATTGCGAAACACGGCTTTGCAGCTTCAGGCGCAGCAAGCAGACCAACGCGCCAAAGCCCAGCAAGCCAGAACACAACTCGCCCAGGCAAACCGTGAATTGCGCCGTTCGGAAAATCTTGTTGAAGTCGGCGCGGTTCCAAAGAAAAGAGTGGAAGAAGCATTAACCGCCGTTAAAGTTGCCGAGCAGGAAGTCGCTTCCGCCGAACAGCAAGTTCGTCTGCTGGATAACCAAATTAAGCAAACAACCGCCGGACAAAACATCTTTCGCGCACCGCGCATTAATCAGCCGAAGCGCTCGTTTCCGCTTCTTTCGCCGATTACCGGATTAATCAACGAAATTAAAGCGACCAGCGGGCAGCAAGTCGAGAGCGGAACAGAGCTTTTGACCATCAGCAATCTGTCAACCGTTTTGCTCGAAGCGCAGGTTTTCGAGCGAGATTTGCCGATTGTGCGCGAATCAACCCGCGCGAGTTTTACGTCTTCGGCTTTGAACGGCGAAATTTATACAATCGGCACGGCAGACGGCGACGGCAGGCTGGTTTCAATCGGGCAAACGGTCAACGCGGAAACGCGTACCGTTGCCGTAATTTATGAAGTGAAAAATCCGCTCAATCGTCTGCGCGACGGCAATTTTGTCGAAGTTACGATTGATACGAGCGGCGACCGACGAGTTCTCGCCGTGCCGAAATCGGCGGTTGTCCGCGAACAGGGTGAAACCTTTGTTTTTGTGTTCACGGGCGGCGAAAGTTTCGAGCGGCGAGCCGTCGCTTTGGGCGCGGAAGGCGCGGAATTTTTTGAAGTGAATTCAGGTTTGAAGGAAGGCGACCGCGTTGTGACCGAAGGCGTTTATCAACTTCGCACGACGCAACCAAGTTAAAGAGGTAATCAATGGAAAAAATTTTATTTTTAGCGACATTTTTATTGTTTTTCGCCGGTTGCGGCGAGTTGCGGACAGCGGAAAATCAAAACGGCAGTGAAAAACTGAAAACGGTTTTTCTGCACATCGAAGGTTTTACGAAAAGCAAAAGCGGCGCGATATGAATGGCTTGACCGGAGCAGGTCAAACAAGCCCTGGACGGGCTTGAAGCTGTGAAAAAAGTAGAAATGCACTTGGAGCGTGATGAGTTCGAGATAACATTCGACGCATCGCAAATTGATGAGCAGAAAATT
>JALZOE010000370.1 GCA_030857325.1 Acidobacteriota bacterium | reverse complement strand
AATATCAATGGTTTAGAAGCGGGCTGCTGCCCGCTATTCGCGGACATCAACGGAAGGCGGGCTACTGCCCGCCTCTAAACCTAACAATGATAATTTTTAACAAAAATGAATTACGCACAGGCTTCAGATTAACTAAAGTTCGACCGACGATTTAATTTTGAAAAAGCGCCGGTAAACCAGCCGAAAATTTTCCTTTTAATCTTTTCCAGAATTTATTGTAATAGTATCGGAACAAATTTGCAGTTGCCGAAGCGCCAAATCAAAAGAGTTTGCGATACTTTTAGTTCGATGAAATTTTCATTCCGGCGAAAAACCCGTTGCGAAAATCCCCGATAATAGAAACAGACGATTTAATCATTAACGCAGCGATATTTTTCGCGCGCTTCCTCAATTAACCGCAGCCGAAAGTCGCGCCGAAACTGCTGATTTATAAAATAACAAGAAACTTTTTTGAGAAATTGCCGATATGAGAAATTGCCGATAACTGAATATAGGATATTTATAAATGAATAATCAAACGATAGAAGTAATAGATTCAAGTCAAATGACGGTGTGGAGCGAGTTCGGTTATATCGGAGAGATCTTTGACAATACCGATTATTACAAAATCGGTGTGCTTGAGAAAAGTGTATTAATTAGTGCCAGAGATTTAAATGGCAACGAGTCGGCGGCATTTTTATATGAACGAGCTAATCATACACAGTTAATTGCAAAAATCGAAGATGTTTTTGCAGGCAAAGTGCCGGAATAAGACAAAGACTATTTTGATTTTAAAAGTGGAGAAGATTTTTTGGTTATCGGTATTATCTCGACATTTCCGATGGCGGCATTCAAACCGATTGTAAAATTTAAGTTGACTAACAACCGGCAGGCAAAGCTGGACAGAAGCGAGTCGAGCAATTGGTTTTTGTATATGTCAGTCGAGACGGCAAAGTTGATGCTGGCGGAAATGAAGCGGATACAAAATCAAGTTGTCAATTGGAACGAGTAAAAAAAGGAGAGAAAAACGATAAGCAGAGTAGAAGGCGACGGCGTGCAGAGACGAGTTGTTCATCAACGCAACCGAAAGTCGAGTCGATTATTGCAGGAAACTTTTTTGAGAAATTGCCGATAATATTAAAGAAATGAATGAAGAACCCGAAATTATAGATTCAACGGACATGGAAATTCTCAGTGAGTTTCCGGTCAAATATGATGAAGTCGAACTCGAATCGCCGAGTTCGACGAATATGAAGAATTGCTTTATCAAAGCCTCCGACCGCTGGGTTGTTTTCGCCGCCAATTCCAAAGGTTCGGACGAAGCGGTCGGAAACGTCGCCTTTAAACGCGGCACTTTCAGACGGTTAAGTCAGGAACTGGAAGCGGTTTTATCGGGAAAATTGTATAAAGAAAAATTGGACGTGCTGACGTTTGAAAACGGATTGGACGAGATGATTGTCAGCGCGACCAGCAATTTGCCGCTTAATCAATTTGCGTGGGTCAACCGAATAAACATTTCTAATTTGCGGGAGATAGAATTGGACGACCTGGAATACGGCAAGATTAGTTTGCCCGTCGATGCGGCTAGAAAACTGCATCGAGAGATGCGGCGATTGATTGCGGAAGGAAAATTATAACTTAGGAGAAACATTATGTTGCCGAAAATTGAGCGAAATCAAACGAATAATCATCTGCACCGTAACGAAAGACATCAGGAGAACCCGGTTCGGACACCGATTCATCATACGACGGATGCCGCCGGCAGCGCCGCCAGACGTGCAAACTTCGCAGCTTTGGGCAATCAGCAGAAAGACCGCATCGAATGGCTCTACGGCGCGGGCGCGGCTAGCGTTTCGGCGATACGCGATATTCGGCTTGCCGCCGCGACGAAAAAGGCGAATTGGGCTTTTGCGCGAGCTTACCAAAGTGAACTCAAAGCTCTCGGCAATCCGAGTGCCGCCAATGCACCGAAAGATTTAATCGAAGTCAGCCGCCGAGCCGAAACCGCGTATCGCGCCGTATTAACCAAAGAAGGTTTCACGCCTGCGGACGTGCGCGGCACGAGCGTAGTCAAAACCGCCGATTTTCTGCGCGCCGAAGCGAAAAGACCCGGCGATTTTACCACGCTCTCTCCGTCGCAGGTAAAAGCACGGTTTGTTGCAGGCGAGCCGCCGCAATACTTTGTTCGCGTAATGGAAAAAAGCCGTCTGTCGGCATCTGACGCGCATCTCTCCAATCCGAACAGTCCGCACGTATGGCTCGACGCTGGAGGAAATAGCCGGAGCGGAGCTCAACGGCTTTGAAACGATGAAACGCGTCGGATTCAGCGACAATTACATCGCCCAGCTAAAGGCAAAAGGCAAAACGCCGTCGGATTTTATTCTTGTGATAACTGAAGCCAGAGGTGTTAGAGGACAAAAACCTCCTACTTGGAACAATGTTCTCGACGCCGCTACAACACACCGTGATTTCGCAGTATATAAGAGGAAATTCAGCGATCCGACTTTTTTTAATAAAGTTCAATCGCCCGGTTATAAAGCACATTTTGAAGAGATGACCAGACTTGGTCTCACAGATGTGGAATACGCCAAAAGGCTGCCGAAAGGTGAAAGGGGCGCGTTTCTATTTCGCAACGATATGAACAGAACGCTGGGTGTCAATGAATTTTTTACCGGCAACGGCAGAACGCAGAGAACCGACGGAAAAAATAAAGGTGTCGGAGTGACGGAAGTTTTAGGCAAAAACGACCAGGTTTCTTCGATGCAGCGCAATACTTACGCCGAATTAAGCGAAACCGGCAAAACGGATTTACGCATTACCGACAAGACGCCGACGATTAGCGACAATCCGCTTCAGTTACGAAGCGAAATGAGAACCGGCGCGATTGCGGGCGCGGGAATATCAGCCGCTTTTTCGTTGCCACAGGTTTTTGACCAAGCCGGGCGCGGCGATTATTCGGGCGCGGCGCAGACTTTCGCTACGCGCACCGGCGGCGGCGCGCTCGTCGGCGCGGCGAGTTCGGCGGGCGAACGGATTATCGGAAACGGCATCGAACGCGGTTTGAGCCGTTCGGGAACGCCGCTTATTACGAGCGGCGTCGCCAGACAGATAATCAGCCGCGTGGCGGGTTCTTCGATTATCGGCGGCGCGGTCAACGGCGCGTTTTCGGCGTATGACCAAATCGGAGCTTTCAAGCGCGGTGATGTTACCGGCTCGCAGGCAATCGGCACGGTCGTCGGCGAAGTCGGCATTGGGCTGGCGGCGGGCGCGACGGGCGCGGCGGCGGGCGCGGCAATCTTGTAAAATCTGTTTGCAAAACAGGAAACTTTTTCTCAAAATTGCCGATAACTTGTTTAATTATGAATGAAGAAGCCGAAATAATTGATTCGAGCAAAATGGAAATTCTTTCGGAATTTCCGCTTGAATATGAGAACGACGAGGAAATAACAAAAGCCGAAAGCACGGCAAGAACAAAACTTTATATCGGAACAATCGGTAGCGATGTGATTATTTCGTCGCTTTCGAGAAACACTAACGAAATAAGGGGCGATTTGGTTGTCGAGAAACAAAACATCGTTTTTGTTGGAGAAAGCATAAACGAATTATTAAACAGAGAAAAGCCTTGGGAAGAATCGATAAAAAAAGAAAGCGGAAAAGATAAACTGCTGATTTATTATTCGAGCAGTTGGGCAAACAATCTGCCCGCGCCGTTTGAACGAATTGTCGTTCGTAATAGGAGAAATTACGTGCTGGACAGATTAGAAGCTATG
>JALZOE010000369.1 GCA_030857325.1 Acidobacteriota bacterium | reverse complement strand
CCAAAGCCGCCTGCCAAAGCTCGCCGCCTTCGCTGAAGTTTCCGCTTCCAAACGCTTTTCCGGCTTGCGACAGTCCGACCGCGCCGCGCCAGACGAGCGTTTCGGCATCTTTCGGATTGACTGCCAAAATCTTGTCGGCGGTTTGAATCGCGCGGGCGAGCGCCGTTTGGTCTCCGCTCGCGCCGGCGAGAAAATCCTTTTCCAAATCCGCGTTGAATTTTAACGCGGGCTGCTTTTCCTGCGCGACCGCAATTTGCGCCGCGCCGAAGAAAAATGCCAGAACTAAAATTGTCGAAGACACTGTGTTATTCAAATTCATGGTTATTACTCCGTTTAAGATTTATAAAATTTAAGATTGGTAAAAATTACCGTGGAAGCCGAGCGGCAGATGCTGTCCGTTTGCCCAGACGCGTGCGGCAAATTCCAGAGAACTCGCGTCTCGAACTTCGAGAAAAGTCTCGTTGCGCGTCGCGTCATACCCTTGCGTTAAAAGCCAGCCGTTTTCGTTTTTCGGCTGCGAAGATTCAGGCACAAAAACCGGCTCGCCGAAAGTGCGGTTTTTTCCGGCGGAAAATTTCTTTTCGCTCATTTTCCGCAAATCGAATCGCATGATTGCCGCATTCTCAAAAAAACTGTTTTCGGTAGCGTAAAGAAAACGAGACTTTTGACCGTTCAAACGCGAGTCGAAACGCGGTAATTCTACTTCAGTGGCAATATCCGAGGTGCCTGTAATCCTTCGTTTTGCCAAATCAATTGTTACCTGCCGTAGAGTCGTTAATGCATCTGGACTAATAAACTGCTCGCTTTTCCAATTGGCAAGCGTGTCCAGAACGTGGCGCGGATTGCCCCAGATTGTTTCAAAAACGATTTTGCCGTCCGCCGTCTCGTATGCGTTGCCGTGATGAAAAACCAGGTGAGACGGCATTTCAATGACAATCGGCTGGGCGGTTCCGCTTTTATTGTCGCGCGGAAAAATATAAGCCCTTGCCGGTTCGTTTTCGTAATAGCGCAAGGCTTCGCCGATGGTCCGGGCTTTGCCTGTGGCGAGTGTCGCCATATCGTATTTCGTCGGCGGGACCATCATCACAAAGTAGTTTTCCGTCAGCATCGCATCGTGAATCATATAAAATCCGCCAAGCCGAACTGTGTAGAGAGTTTCGGCAAGACCGCTTTTGGCGTCGAGACGAAAGACGCGCAATGAACCCGCGGCGTTTCTATCGGAACCCCAGGCGTAGCCGTCGCCGGTGCGCGGGCAGAATCGAGGGTGCGCCGTAAAAGTGGAATTTGCAGGAACGGTTTCTTGAAAATTCCATTCGCCTTCATAGCCGAGCGTGTTCGGATTGATAATTGTCGGCAAGCCGCCTTCGCTGAGACCGAGCATTTTATCCTGCCAGCGCACGATGTTGATGCTTGGCTGGTTTTTACCTTTGTGTTTCGGCGGCTGAACACCGGCGGCGCGGCGCGGCGCGGCAGTTCCGTATTCTCCGTAAAGCATCGCTTTAACCTGCAATTCTTCAGTCCTCTGCGGAGTATTTAAAAATCGCCCCTGCAAGTCGGCTTTGCCGTCCTCAAATTTCCATGCCGAAATGTAAGCGTCGCCGTCGAAAAGATGTTTCAGGCGCGTGCCGTTATTTTCCATCTGCCCCGGCGCTGTCCTAAACAACGTGCCGTTTAGCCCGCGCGGCAATTTTCCTTCGACCCGCAAATTGCGCCAAACGCCTTCCGCGCTCGCTTCCTGCATCGAGAGCCAAGGCATATTGTTTTTCGTATCGCCCAAAATAGCGGCGGCGCCGCTTCTTTCCATTAAACCAATCGCGCACGCGCCCAAAAGCAGCTGGGCAAAACCGCGTCGGCTCATTGTCGTTCGGGCATCGCTTAATAAATCTTCCATTTCTTAAACTCCTTATAAATCTATATCAAACTTGCATCAGTCTAACGCAACAACAGAAAGCCTTGTTTTATCATTCCGACGAAAGGCTGAAATTTCGTTTCAAAGGTTAATCTGCGATGATGAACCGCGAAGCCGATAAAGCGGTTAACGCCCGGAGAGTTTTGCGCCGACGGTGATTGCTAGATATTTTCAATCTGCCGGCAATCACGAATTTACTAAACCGAATGACGGACAACAACGCCGCCCAGCGTCTGAATTTGACTGATATTGTTCAGGTTCTTGAAAAAATTCTTAATTCGCCGGAAAGTTCATCGTAAATGATGGCGGCAACCTTGATGCCACCGCCGTCTTTAACTTAATCTTTTGAAAACCTCGTCCGAGCAGTTTTTTACGCGGGTTAAACGGGGAAGAATATTAATTTTTCTTCCCTCTGAAATAAAAATTTAACGGACAATTTGGATGATTTAATCCTTCTACTCCATTTATTGAAGGTTTATTGAATATCCTTGTTTGAAGCGCAGTTGAATATTTTTCACCTGCTCGAAATCTTTTATCGGATTGCCGCTTAAAACAAGAAAACTGGCTTCATAACCATCGCGCAGATGCCCGATTCGCCGATTCGGGAAAACCGTCTGCGGCGTTTCTTCAGTCCAGATTTTCAGCATTTCTAGATTTGTAAAAACGGCGAGTTTCGATAGATAAAGTACATCGTCGAGCGGCGTATTGCCGTATCTGTCTGAGCCAAAGGCAATACGCGCTTTTGCCGCACGCAGCAATCTTAAATTGTGTCTTAAAACTTCGTCTGTTTTTTCGCGGACGGCTTTCTCCATCCAACTGCCGTAAGCAATTGGCGCAGGTATGACCCAAATCTTTCGGCGGGCTGTTTCAATGGCTTCCTTTTCGGTCAATTTGTATTTTTCTGAGGAGTCTTCAAGTCTGACGAAATAACCGGGTAAGTGCGCCATTTCGTTAACACCGGCTTTGAGGGCGACGCGGTAATCAGCTGCGGTATCGACATGAACGCTGACGCGCAATCCCGCAGTCTGAGCCTTCTTAACAATCAACGGCACGAGTGCCGGGTCAAGCCCGCGATCTCCAACAGTGTCGGTGCGCCCGCGCCGCTGCTCGAATTCTTCGGTTGTCAGTAAATAGATTTTAAGAAAATCCGGCTTGCCGTCCAGAATTTTTTGCCATTTCTGCTCTAGATCTTGGGCGGTGTCGATTATGTAGTAAGCGTCATTTTCGCGTACCTTGCTGGCTCTGATTTTCTGTACTTCTTCGGGTGTGCTAGCGCCCGGTTTGCGCAGGACTGCCAGTCCTTCGTAAATTTCCACGCCGTGTCCGTAAGAAGCAGTTAGAGCCCCGTGAGCGTAGGAAACATCAACGCTTGTGGGAATATTGACTCTGCCTGCAACTTGATTAGCACCACTGCGAGTATTAGTTTGCACTTTAGCGTAGAAAACCCCGTCTTTAAGATATTTTTCAATTTGCTGTTCGATATTCCACGCCCCATCGAAATTGTGGCAATGAGCGTCCGCAAACGGCGATATGACGTAACCGTTCTTGAGATCAATGACTCGGTCAATCTTTGCCGGACGCTTTTTTGTCAATAAGCCGTTGACCGAGTAAAAGATTTGGCGCTTAAAGGTTTTTCCGTTAAACCATTGTCCGTTATTAAATTGAAATGTTTCGGGTTGTAAAACGGGCTGCTGCGCCATTGCGTCAGAGGGAAAATTTTGAAAACAGAAAATTAATGCTGTTAGGGAGAAGACGAATAATCTATTTCGGAGTATTTTCATAAAATTTAAAGATGTAGAATTACCAAATCAATACTGAATTAATATTTTAATTTCGTTTGA
>JALZOE010000368.1 GCA_030857325.1 Acidobacteriota bacterium | reverse complement strand
TTTAAGAGTTCGATTCTTGACGGCAAATTGAAGGATTTGCGTCTGCAAATCGAGCGCACCGTTCCCGTCGGGTTCAGCGAACACAAGGCGGCGGTTGACGAATCGAACGAGTGGAGCGGCTGGCGGGATTTCGGCGGTCTGCACAATAAAGTCCAGCATCGGCGCGATAAGGCGATGCGGCAGTTGGGAACGCTCGGCGGCGGCAATCATTTTATCGAGGTTTGTCTCGACACCGAAGATAATGTCTGGCTGATGCTGCATTCCGGCTCGCGCAATATCGGCAACGAAATCGCGTCGCGCCATATCGAAACGGCGAAATCGCTTCATAAATTGTCGGAACTTCCCGACCCGAATCTTGCTTATTTTATTCAGGGAACTGAAGAATTTAAGAATTACTGGCGCGATTTGGAATGGGCGCAGGCTTACGCTTTCAAAAACCGTGAAATTATGGTCAAGCGTATTCTGCGTCAATTTAACCGGATGTTTAACGACGGCGAGGAGTTTGTGCCGGAAGTTTCGGTCAACTGCCATCACAATTACGTTTCGCCGGAAATGCATTTCGGCGAAAAGGTTTACGTTACGCGCAAGGGGGCGATTCGCGCCGACACCGGAATGTTCGGCATTATTCCCGGCTCGATGGGCGCAAAATCGTTTATCGTCAAAGGCTTGGGAAATCCGCAGAGCTTTAATTCCTGCTCGCACGGCGCGGGACGAAAAATGTCGCGCACGGCGGCGAAAAAGAAATTCACGCGCGAGGATTTGGAACGCCAAACCCAGGGCGTCGAATGCCGCAAAGACGCGGGCGTGATTGACGAAATTCCGTCGGCGTATAAAAACATCGACGAAGTTATGCGAAACCAAAACGATTTGGTCGAGGTTGTCGCGCAATTGAAGCAAGTCGTCTGCGTCAAGGGCTAAACCGATTTCGGAATGCGGGTTGCGTAACAAGTATACGCTCCGCGTTCTGAAATCAATTGGAGGAAATTATGAAACAGAATACTTTACAAAACCGCGATTTTTATTAGGTGCGGACGTAAAAGTTAAAAATTTTACCGTCCGTGCAAATCCAATAAAACTAAACAAAATTAAGGATAAATTTGTATGGACAAGAAAATAATCGAAAGACATTTCGGTCTTTTGGGAGCGCGTGTCAAAATCGGCGAAGTTTCCCGAACCTGGAGAAGCGGCGGCATTGACATTCGCAAGGACAAAATCGGCGAATACTTCGATATTCGCGTGAACACAGACGAGCCGGTCGGTTACGAAGTCGTCGATGTCAAACCTGATTTGCGTCATCTGCTTCTGCTGGCTCGCACAAACGAAGGCAAAGAAAAATTTCTTTGCGGACACGACGAACGTCATTGGTTCGTCTGCGCCGTTCCGGGCAACGGCGTTTCCGGCGTCGTCAAAGCGCTCGAAGCATTACAGACGGCAACGGTTCGTGGACGAATCGCACAAAATCTGCGTCGTCATAAAAATCGATTCGAGCGTCGAAACGAAGCATACGTTCGCCAGGGCGAATGGTTTTTCGTTCCCGCGCCCGAACTGGTAGTCAATCCGACGTTTGTAAATCAGATTCATAAAAACGAGCCGCTCAGCCGCGGCAGAGGAAGCAAACCGCATCTTTGCGAGGAAATTTTCCGCACGGGCGGCGAGTTGGTTTGGGTTTCTCAGCGTCATCGCAGCGGGATTTCCCAAAAGCGATACGCCGAGCTAATCAAAACCAATCCCGAAGCGGCAAGCTGGCAATGGCGAACTTTAGTCCGCAATGCAATTGTTTTTGCGCGCGGCGCGGTGCGTCATTCAGACCACAAAACAATCGTTTTGAACGGCTGGCATCGAGTTTTTATGAACACGGAAAACGAAGCTCCGGGAATGCGCCACGTCGTATTTCTGGATTAACCGAAAAGAATGACGAAGTAAAATTCGCGGTTCTTTTCTTTTTTGAGCATCGCGGGTTATACTTTAAATTCGCCCGCGATGCTCAAATTTTCAAACTTAATAAAAAATTCATATACAAATCGGGTGATAATCGTCTAAAATAGTGTTAGTTATTAAAACCAACACAATATATAGTGATGACATCTTTTTTGTATTTGCATTTGGTCAATCAAATTAACAATTTAGGAGGTAATTCCATTGATAACGGGTAGAGTTCTGCTCTTAAACTTTTCTTACGAGCCGCTTGGCACAATCGGCGTGGCGCGGGCTATTTGTATGTGGTTTTCGGGAAAATTGACGGTCGAGGAAAACGACGGCGACAATTGTTTGCATTCGCCTTCGACGACGATTCCCGTGCCGTCGGTCGTGCGCCTGCGTTCCTACGTTCACATTAAACGGCGGCGGCAGGAGACGACGATGAAACGGGCGCGCATATATATCCGCGACCGCTACCGCTGTCAATACTGCGGCAATAATAAACACGCCAAGGATTTGACGCTCGACCATATTCAGCCGCGCGCGCAGGGCGGCGAATCGACGCCGCAAAATCTGGTTACGGCGTGCGTCGCCTGCAACCAGCGAAAGGGCAACCGCACGCCCGAACAAGCCAGAATGCCGCTGCTCACGCCGCAGAAATACCTGAGCATCGGTCTCGACCGCGTTCTGCTCTGCCACTACGCCGAATCGAAGCTGGAGTGGAGAAAATATCTGTATATGGACGAGTTTGAAGCCGAAGAATTAGCGGCGTAAGGCAAAACGGATAATGGATAATGGATAATTTTTTCTTGTCATTATCCATTATCCATTATCCGTTTTCCATTATGCAGAATCTTTACGATAACAATTGGCTTTACGATTTGGTTCACGAAAAGCCGGCGGACGGCGAACAAATCGCGTTTTATGAACGACAGATTGAGCGATACGGCTCGCCGGTTCTCGAAATCGCCTGCGGAACGGGAAATTACCTTGTTACATTGTCGCTGAACGATGTCGAAATTTCCGGTCTGGACAATTCCGACGAAATGCTGCAAGGCGCGCGGCGACGCGCCGAAAATCAAAACACCAAAACGAATTTAATCAAAGCCGATATGCGAAACTTTGAACTTAATCAAAAATTCGCGCTGATTTTCGTTGCCGGAAATTCCTTTCAGCATTTGAATCGTCTCGAAGATGTCGAAGCGTGTTTCGATTCGGTTAAAAAGCACCTCGCGCCAAACGGAAAATTTATTGTCGAAGTTTTTAATCCGTCTCTGGAATTATTAAATCGCAATCGAGACGAACGTTATTTCGTCGGCGAATACAAATCGGGCGAAGGCTGGATTGTGCTGACCGAAAATGTTTTCTACGACGCGGCGACGCAGATAAACCATCTCGATTGGCATTATAAAAATCAATTTATAAAGGAAGAAATAACCGTCTCCTTCACGATGCGCCAATTTTTCCCGCAGGAACTCGACGCGCTTTTTCGCTACAACAATTTCCGCATAGAACAAAAATTCGGTGATTTCGACGAATCCGATTTCACAATCGATTCGCCGAAACAAATCATCGTCGCCGGTGCTATTTGATTTTTACTTTCAAATTACTTCAAATGTGAATTAAAGAGTAGAAAAAGATTACGAATTGTATTATACGCACCGGGAGCGCGGGCATCCTGCCCGCAAACTCCGTGCGAGCGGCGTAGAAAAGTTTATCTAAATTCGACGTTTCATTAAAGTGGAATTTTCGCGCCTTTTGCGCTCATTGCGGGCAAGATGCCCGCGCTCCGACTGTATTGTTTTTCAATCGAAAATACAAAAAAAATGAAATT
>JALZOE010000367.1 GCA_030857325.1 Acidobacteriota bacterium | reverse complement strand
CCAACATCGCCGTTATTCGCAATCGGTCAAAGGCGAGAAAAAACTCCTTTACAAAAACTCGATGGGCAACGACCCGTTCGTGATGGCGGAGACGATGAAGGAAGTTCAGGCGTGCCGCAAATCCGGCATTATGATAAACACCTTTATGCTGGCGAGCGATTATTATCTCGTCGAATTCGTCAAGCAAATGTCGGCAATGACGAAAGGCAAAGCGTATTTCGCCAATCCGAATAATCTGACGCAATTTGTTTTGATGGACTTTATGAAGCGGCGAACGAGTCGCGTCAAATAGATGAATAAAAAAAAAGCTTTTTGTTCGTGGAGCGGCGGAAAAGATTCGTGTCTCGCGCTCAACCGCGCAATTGCAAACGGTTACGACATTACGCATCTTTTGACGATGTTTGACGAAGCAGGTTTGCATTCCCGTTCGCATTCTGTTTCGCGTGAAATGATGCGGGCGCAAGCCGACGCGCTCGGTTTGGAATTGATAACGCCGCTCGCGTCGTGGCAAAAGTACGAAACGGTTTTTGTTAAGGAATTAAAAAAGTTCAAGGCGCAAAATTTTGAAGCGGCGATTTTCGGCGACATTGATTTGCAGGCGCACCGCGATTGGGAAGAACGAGTTTGCGCGCGGGCGGAAATCGAAGCGGTTTTGCCTTTGTGGAACGAAAACCGTCTGGATTTGGTCAATGAATTTTTTCGTGAAGGTTTTCGTTCGGTAGTAATTTGTGTCAACGAAAAGTTTTTGCCGAAGAAATTTTGCGGGCGCGTTTTCGATGAGCAATTCGTCAAAGATTTGCCCGAAGGCGTCGATGCCTGTGGCGAAAACGGCGAATTTCACACATTTGTTTTCGACGGAAAACTTTTCAAAAATCCGGTTGATTATAGAATTGCCGAAATTTATCCGCACGCGCCGGTTTTTCCGTCGGGCGACGCGGCGAGTTTTTGGTATGCCGAACTGACTTTATAAAATAAACCAAATTGCCGTTAAGAAAAATTTGCCCGCGAAAAGACGCGAAAGAGACGAAAAAAAGAAATCTAAAAACTTCCAAATTTTCCTGCGGTAATTTTAGCGATTTTCGCGTATTTCGCGGGCAAAATTATTTAAAGTTTGACGACTTGCAACTTAAAATAAAATATAAAAATGCTCTACCGCGAACTGCTCACGAATGAATTAAACGAACAACGCTCGGATTTTCAGCGTTTTTCCGCGACTCAATTTAGCGATTTGACCGCGTATTTGCAGAAATTGGAAAAACTCTGCCGAACACCGGGCGCGGAAATTCGGGCGCGTCTGCAAAACATCGAAGCGGCGGGCGCGCTGCCGTCGGATGAATTGGACACGCAGAAATCCTTCTCGTTTCAGTTTGCACAAAAATGGCAAAATCACGAAGAAGCGCGTCTCTGGGCGTCTCGAATATTGAAAAATCGGACGACTTTTGCCGCCGACGGCAGCCAGCTTTACGCCGAAAAAGAAGTTTCTCTGCCAGTCGGCGCGATTCAAATCGGCTGGTTTGAAAATCCGCACGACGAAAATCAAACTTACGAAAAAAACGCGCGCTTTTCGGTATTATCGCCGGAAAAACTTCTCTCGAAAGACGAGCCGGTTGTGCCGGAAACCAAAGTCGGACAGCTTCGTTTTGAAGCGGAAATCGAACGGGTCGAAGAATTTCTGCGGAAAAAAAGTGGCTGGCAGCAGCGCGGCGAACGAATGCCGCTGGCTTTTTACGACGGAACGCTCCTGCTTTCGACGCCGCATCCCGACACCGGTTTGCAGGCGAGTTTTACCAATAAATTAGTCGAACTCGTGCGCGTCTCGCTCGAAGAAAAAGTTCCGCTAATCGGTTACGTTGACCGCAGTTACGCGCGCGATTTGCTGACAATGCTGGAGAATTTCGAGGCAATGACGGACAAACACGAACGAACGCTTTACGACGCGACGATTCTGCACGCCGAAACCGAAAATTTCGGACAGGTTTTGAAATTTTGGGGCGACCGCACCGTTTTTTGTTATTCAAAAAGACGCGGTTTGAGCCAGTTTATTGACGCCGAAACCGGAAAGTCGATTGTCGGTTTTACCTATTTGCAGACGACAAGCGAAGGCTCGCCCGCGCGTCTCGACATTCCGGCGTGGATTTACGAAGCGGGTTTTCTGGAAGAAGTTTTAGACGTCGCGCGCGCCGAGTGCGTCGTCGGTTTGGGTTATCCTTACGCGCTCGAAACCGCAGACCAGACGGCGCTTATCACGATGCGCGACCGCGAAGTTTTTCTCGCCGCTTTACAAGACTTTGCCGGACGTGAAAAACTAAATTTCAGCGTTTCGCGCAAAAACGCGAGCAAAGGACGGCGCAGATAATGGAAAACGAAAAATGGATAACGGAAAATGAAGAACGCGATTCAAACCGCGAAAAATTATCCGTTATTCATTATCTGTTATCCGTCGAAATAGTTTGTTCGGCTTGCGGCGCTCAGGCAGAACGTGAAAATGCGAAATTCTGCCGCGTTTGCGGAAAATTGTTAAAAGAAGGTTTTCAGCCGCTCGATAATCTGCGCGCATCTTATCGTCTTCAGGGAAAAATTTTTCCAGCCGAAAACCGGCAAAAAGAGGAAACGGTAAATTTGTTTGAAACCAATAAAAACTCGGCGTCCGAATCGGCTAAAGCGTTAATCGTCTATTCGCTCGTGCCGTATCTGGGAATTTTATTTTGTCCGCTCGCTTTTCTAAGCGGCGGTTTCGGCGCGTTCGTCGCATATCGCCAACCGAATCTCGGCGGCGGGCGAACTTCCTTTTACGCCGTTTTTCTCAGTATCGTAATTTTCTTTATCCAAATTTTTTTGTGGTGGCTGCTTTATTTTATTCCCGAATTGGGAAGAAAGATTTAGCCACGAATTACACGAATAACACAAATTATTTTTTTCTCTATTTGTGTTATTCGTATAATTCGTGGCAAAAATTCTTATGAAAATCGCAAAAATCGTTTCGTCAAATTCGCATATCGATTACGTCGGGCGCGTGATTGATTCTCTGGACGTTGCCGCGCCGCCGACGCCGGAAGATTACGGTTTCGCGCAGTTTGTCTGTCTGCCGCTTCACGACGAAACGAAAGTCGTCGGCGTGATTTATAATTCGATGCTCGTTAATCCCGAATACGCCAATTTCGGTCCGCGTCTCTCGCCGAAACCGGAACTCGGCTCGTTCAGCCCGGATTACCTGAACGAACAAGGATTTTTAATCGGTATTCTGCTGCTCGGCACAATCGACACGGCGAAAAAAATCGCGCACGGCGTTCCGCGCCGCGTCGTTCCCGCCGGACAAGATGTTTTTAAAGTCGAAGTCGATGAAACGCGCCGCTTTCACACGGACGAAAACGCCTGTCTGCAAATTCATTATTACTCGCAAATTGTCGCGCACGCCGGACTTTTCGCCGTGCCATTGCTCGAAGCGATTATCGAACAGCTTTCGCTCGACTGCTCGGATTCGGACAAACAGCGGCTCGGCGTTCTGAAACAGACGCTGGCGTGGCAACGAACATTGGGCGGAATGCGTCTATAGATTTTAGATTTTAGATTTTTGGATTTTAGATTTTTTATGAAAAAGATATTGTTATTCTTTTGCGCCGCATTTTTCGCTTTTTCCGTAAACGTTTACGCGCAGGTGCGCCCGATTGACAAAACCGCGCCGCCCGCCGTCGCCGTCGCGCCCGCGCCGATGTCTTTCGCCGCCAAATACGAAGGCGGATTGTTCGGTTTTAACG
>JALZOE010000048.1 GCA_030857325.1 Acidobacteriota bacterium | reverse complement strand
CAAAAACTCTTTAAAGTTTGTTTGAGGCAAATATGTATTTTCCACACTTGACGACATCTTGTCAAGTAAAAGCAAAGATTTATTTGTTAATCTAACTTAGCATTAAACTAAGCAATAAAAACTAAAACCAATAAATGGAAAACAATATTCAAATAGCAATTCTTTTTGTTATTACCGATAACAAATCTCTCCTATTTAATAACGTAGGAGAGATTTGTTATCGGTAATAATACTCGTTAATTTTGAGCCGATTATTTTAGATGTTTCGTTTTGTCTATAAGGTTGCTCAATCGAAAAACTATACTCTCAAATTAATTTTAATTTATCATCTCATCAAAGACGAATAATTTAAGTCATCAAAGACGAATAATTTAAGATGGCAGTATTTAGAAATCAGTTGCCTTATCGAAAATCTTTTTTTGAGCAAGCAACAAGTCTGTTACTTCCCTTACAGCGGCAAAACCGCCTTTGGATTTTGTCGTATATATAGCGTAAGGAAACAATTCTTTGACAGCATCGGCTACCGCTACAGCAAAACCCACTTTTTTCATTAAACAAATGTCCGCTATATCATCGCCGATGAATGCGACTTCATCAAGACTTACGTTTGCGTGTTGTAAAATATCTTCAAAATCTTTCGCTTTATCCTGCGAACCGTCTTTGATGTAGTGCATTCCGAGTTCGGTTGCCCGCACATATAAAATTTTCGATTTTCTGCCGGAAATTATCCCGGACTCGAAACCGGCTTGATGCCACATTACTATTCCCTGTCCGTCCCGAACGTGAAAAACTTTTATTTCCTCGCCTTTTTCGGTGAAGTATAATTTTCCGTCGGTTAGAACCCCGTCGCAATCCATCAAAAGCAGTTTTACCTTTTTCGCTTTTTCTAAAACTTCATCAGTTACTTCTGATTTATTCATTCAGTCATTGTAGATTGGAAAAAATATAAATATAAATGCTCTTCTTGTTTGCAATTTAATTTAGCGAACTTCAAACATTTCCACACCGCTCAATTTCCAGTTTCCGTTTACTTTTGATAATCGATACACGGCGCTTCCGGTTTCCGCATCTTTATTGAGCATTTTGATATTCAATCCAATTTCGACAATCGCGTTATTGGCATCCTTATTGTCAATTTGCAAAATTTTGCTTGTCCATTGCTGAGCCTGACCGGCAATGCCGCCCGAAAACTTCGGTATTTCGCCCGATACGGTCAGAGCGTCCAAATCTGATTTGCGACCGGAAACCGCCGCTTTATCAAACTGCGCGAAAAAGGCTTTGATATTTTCGTCGGTCGTAGCTGAAGAATTAATTTTGTTTCTGCCTTGCCGCGCCGCCAGAGCTGCGCCGTATTCGACATCGGCTTTGATTGCCGCATCGAAATACTGTAAGGCTTGTGCATTTTGACCCGACTTTAAAGCAATTTCACCGAGACCTTCGTTTGCCCAAGCCAGACTTCTCGCCGTCGGAAGTTTTTCATCCAAAACAACCCGAAATTCTTTTTCGGCGTCGGCAGTTTTCCCTTGTGCCAGAAGCGCACGGGCAAAAATTATCCGCGCATCGTCGTATCCGGGCAGTATTTGCAAGGCAACGCGCGCATTTTTTTCGGCGGCTGCAAAATCCTGTTTATCGAACGCCCGCTTTATGGTTAAAAGCATATCGCTGTTGTCAAATTCGCGTGGAGCAGCGTCGTCGGCGTAATCAATCTGCGGATAGTATTTTTCCGCATCGACCTCGGCGCGCACAACTTTTCCGGTTGTTTTAAAGGAAACTTCGCCGAAACTTTTTGCCGGAATTATCGCTTGACTGTTTAATTTTTCACCGCTTGCAGTTGTTGCGACGACATTCACAACCGCATCGATTGAGCCGGTATTTCGTAAAGCGAGTCTGGTTTCGCCGCCGGCTTGCTGCGGCAAACCAATTTGCAGATTTGTGTCCGTAACCTGGTCAAACGCATAATCCAAAAATTGTTTTTCCGAAGAAAATGCCGACCTCAATTCGCTCATATTAAGGTTTCCGTCTTTCATCTGTGCGCGCAGAATATTAAAAAATTCGTCCTGCTCGACTTTTTTCGCCAGCAGACGCCAAATCATCGAACCTTTGTTAGCAACCCCGGCGTAATAATAGTCGTCGAGCGGCGAAACCGTATTTAAAGGAGCGTCGCGTCGGGCAATTGCGGCGTATGCGGTTCGCTGGCGCAATCTCTCGACATTCGCAACATCTTTTCCGTATTCGGCTTCTAAAAATTGAGTGGCGATAAAACGTGGCAGTCCTTCGCGTATCACGCCAAAAGCGTCGCCGTTAATCTGCACTGAATTTCCGAGCCAGATTTTCGCAACCGCTTCAGCCACGTTCATCGCCGTCAGCGAGTCGATTTTCTGACGGTTAAATACGCCGTCGTCAACAAATATCGTGCCGCCGCCCGAAAATCCGGCGCCTCTATCGGCGGCAACTATACGAAGCGAAACGTCCGGCGCGGCTCCTAAAAGTTTCACCGTAAAAGTTTTTGCGTTTGCAGCTAAAGCCGCCAATTCATTTGCGCGTTTCTGCGCTTCCGCGCCCAAACCTTTCGGCACAAACACCGAAACGTTATTCGTGTTTACCGCGTCCCAATCTCCGGCGACGAAAAAAGGCTGCCCGTTCAACTTCTGCTCAAATCCATTTGCGCTTTGAGTTCCCGACGAAACAAATTTCCGTCCGTTTTGAGCGTTCACTTGAAGACGAAACGGCGCAAAATCAGCGCCGCGCGCAAAATACCAACTGTTCGGCGTCGGATACCAGAACGATAACGGCAAAAACTGCGAGCCGACCGGCGAGAGCGCGTTCAAGCCGGAATTTTCCTTTACATTTAATTTATAATCGACCGCGACATTCAGATTCATATTCGGCTGCGCCGCCGGAACGCGCACGACGATTCTCTGCAAAGCGCCGAGACTTCCGATTTTTTCTTCACCTTTTGTAAAATCCGCCGTCGCGTCATTTATTTTTACACTTGAAACCTCGGCGTTCGGGCTGATTCGCAAAGTCAAAGTCGAAGCGGCTCTGTTCGATACGTTTTTTACATTCAAAACGGCTTTAACCGCCAGATTTCTATCCGACTCAGACTGCGGCAAAGTCGCGTTAATGTCGTATTTCTGCACTTCCCACGTTTTTGAAGCGCGGCTTTCGTCCTGCGCCGAAGCGGAAAAGGCAAAAGTAAAAAGTAAGAAGGCAAAAGTTATGATTGAAAATTTTCTCATTTAATTTTCTTTTATTAGTTGGTGAATTGCTTTTAATTTAATCAGTAATTTTTCCAATTTGTCTAAAGGTAATTGATTTGGACCGTCCGACGGCGCGTTTTTCGGATTGTCGTGAACTTCCATAAAAACCGCGTCAACGCCGCAAGCTACGCCCGCGCGGGAAAAATGTTCGATGTATTCGGCTTGCCCGCCGGTTGCCTTGCCCAAGCCGCCGGGCAATTGAAGCGAATGCGTAACGTCGAAAACGACCGGCACGCCGAAATTTCTCATCACGGGAAAACTTCTTAAATCGACAACCAGATTGTTATAACCGAAACTCGCGCCGCGCTCGGTCAAAAGCAATTTCTCACAGCCCGCCGCCCGCATTTTATCGACAATATTCTTGGCGTCCCACGGCGAAAGAAACTGTCCTTTTTTTACATTAACCGCTTTTTTACTACGCGCCGATTCGACCAGCAAATCAGTTTGACGACAAAGAAACGCCGGAATCTGAATCATATCCGCAACTTCCGAAACCTTTTCGACTTGCCAGGTTTCGTGAACGTCCGTAATTACCGGAACGCCGATTTCCGCTTTAACCTGCGCCAGAACTTCCAAACCTCGCTCCACTCCGCCGCCGCGAAAACTTTCAATCGAACTGCGGTTTGCCTTATCGAACGAAGATTTATAAACAAACTCGACGCCGACGTGCCGACAAATATCGTTTATTTCCTGCGCCATAAAAAGCGCGTGCTGTTGATTTTCGACAACACACGGACCTAATATAAATGCCAAACGCCCGTCGCCGAAAGTTACATTTTCTACATTAAAAGATTTAATTTTCATTTGTCTTAAAACATTTTTTCATCACTAACGTTCCTCTGAATTCGTCTTTCATCCACTCGAAATCTATCCGCGAACGCGAATGAATCGTAAAACCCGTTCGCTCGTAGGCTTTAACCGGCTTGTCCGCCGTGTCCATCGCCACCAGCCAAACGCATTCGCGGTTTAATTCTCCGGCGCGTTCAAAAGTAAAATTTATCAACTCGCGCCCGACGCCTTTGCCCGTCCATTCTTTTATAAAATAGATTTTTTCGAGGTAAAGCGCGTTTTCAATGTCAGAATCGGGCAAAGGTTTTCGCAGAACGAGTTTCAGAATACCGATATTTTTTTCTTCCGCAGAAATTATGTAATATTCGATGTTTGCGTCGGCAAGTTCATTTTGGAGAAACTCATCGCCGAAACACTTATTTAAATACCATTCGGCGTTGTTCTCTTTCCACAAATGTGCGTAATGCGGCAGATACGAATCGATGCCTATCGCCTGCAATTCCCGCAAATCGGCTAATCCGGCTTTCTTTATATTCAACATTATTCTTCGCCCGCAACGGCTGCGCGTTCGGGCATTTCGATTCGTTTATCGCTCGAAACGTCGTCTTTCAGATTTTCGCTGTTCAGGCGATTTTCGTGCGCGGCTTTGACGAATGAAACAAAAAGCGGGTGAGCATTTAACGGTTTTGATTTATATTCGGGATGAAACTGACAGCCGACGAAAAACGGGTGAACGTCTTTGGAAAGTTCAATCATCTCGACAAATTTTCCGTCGGGTGAAACGCCGCTGAAAACTAAGCCTTCCTTTTCCAAAACGCCGCGAAATTCAGGATTAAATTCATAACGGTGTCTGTGTCTTTCAAAAATTTCAGGCGAATTATTATAAATTTCTCCGGCTAGACTGCCTTTTTTCAACTCGCATTGCCACGCGCCCAAACGCATCGTGCCGCCGAGTTCTTCGACATTGACCAAATCGCGCAGTTTGAAAATTACAGGAAACGGCGTTTCGTTATTAAATTCCGTCGAATCGGCGTCTTTCAATCCGGCGACATTGCGCGCAAATTCGATGCACGCCGTCTGCATTCCCAAACAAATACCGAAATACGGCGTTCCCGATTTTCTCGCGTATTTTATCGCCCGCAGCATTCCCGAAATTCCGCGCTTGCCGAAACCGCCGGGAACGAGAATCGCGTCGAAATCGCGCAAGCGACTTTCGTAATTTTCGTCGTCGATAAGGCTTTCCGATTCAATCCAATTGACGTTGACGCGCAGATTATTCGCCACGCCCGCGTGCGTCAAGGCTTCGCGCAGACTTTTGTAAGAATCTTCAAGCTCGACATATTTGCCGACAATCGCAATCGAAACCGCGCCTTCGGACGGTTCTTTAATTGTCGAAACAAGCTCGCGCCACTGCTTCAAATCGGCATTGGGAAACTGTTCGGACAAACCGAGTGCCTCGACAATCAGCGAATCCAAGCCTTGTTCATAAAAAGCCAGCGGAACTTCATAAATCGTCTTCACGTCGAGCGCCGAAATAACGGCATTTTCCTGAACGTTGCAGAAAAGCGCAATTTTACGGCGCAAATCGTTCGACAAAGATTTTTCCGAGCGGCACAAAAGTATGTCGGCGGAAATTCCGATTTCGCGCAATTCTCTGACCGAATGCTGAGTCGGTTTCGTTTTCAATTCTCCAGCGGCGGCGATATACGGAACTAAAGTTACGTGAACGAAAATCGCGTTGCCGCGTCCTTCTTCGTTACCGAGTTGCCGAATCGCTTCTAAAAACGGCAAAGATTCGATGTCGCCGACCGTGCCGCCGATTTCGACAATCAAAACGTCCGGCTCGTCCGTTTCGGCGACGACGCGCACGGCTTGTTTTATTTCGTCGGTAATATGCGGAATAACCTGAATCGTTTTTCCCAGATAATCGCCGCGCCGTTCCTTTTCGATAACCGAAAGATAAATGCGCCCGCTCGTCCAGTTATTCGCCTTCGTCAGTTTGGCATTCGTAAATCTTTCGTAGTGTCCCAAATCCAAATCCGTCTCTGCGCCGTCGTCCGTAACGTAACACTCGCCGTGCTGAAACGGCGACATCGTTCCGGGGTCAACGTTGATATACGGGTCGAGTTTCATCATTTGAACACGCGCGCCGCGCGCTTCAAGCAGACAGCCGATTGAGCTTGCCGCCAAACCTTTTCCCAAACTCGAAACCACGCCGCCGGTTACGAAAATATATTTTGTTTTATTTTCAATCATAATTTTCCTCACTCAAATTTTCCCAACCGTAAATTACCGTTTCAAATTCGACTTCGGCTAAGTCGTGCGTGCCTTTGCCGACGACTCGACCGCCTTTTTTTTCGTAAAAAGATTTATACGGGCTGACTTCCAATGCGACCAGAAACATCGAACCGAAACCTTTGTTTTTCATTTCTTTTTGACAAAGCCGGAAGAGATTCGCGCCGATGCCTTTGCGCTGAATTTCCGGCAGCAGATAAATTGCGTAAAGTTCGGCTTCGTGCTGCAAATTTTTATCACGCGATTTGCCAAAATCGGCAAAGCCGACGATTTTTCCCGCAGCGTTTTCGGCGACGAATATTTTGTAAGTTTCGTCTGAGAACATTCGCCGAAAAGCATTTTCGCGCTTTTCAATCGACATTTTATCCAAAAAAATCTGCGGCACGATTCCGGCAAATGATTTGCGCCACGATTCGACGTGAACCGCAGCAATTTGCGGAACATCTTCGATTTTCGCTTTTCTGTAGATTATTTCAGACGTTTCCAAAATTTGTTTTACTCTGTCGAAATCCTCTTTTGTATCAACGCCGATTGAGCTTTCCCAAACTTCGACGACTTTTACACGCGCGCCGTTCTCCAACGCGCGAAGCTGTTCGAGCATTTCGAGTTTTTCTAATTTAGTTTGTTTTAACTTTGTATATTTTAACAAAAATTCACGGCGATAAACGTAAAGTCCGGTATGCTTGCGATAAAGGACGAGCAAATCTTTTTCGTTATTAAAAGCGTTTTCCAACGTGCCGTATTTTTTGACCGCTTCACGCGGAAACGGAATCGGCGAGCGCGAAAAATAAAGCGCGAAACCGTTTTCGTCGGTTACGACTTTGACGACATCCGGCGATAAAACGTCTTTTATATCGTCAATCGGCTCGCACGTCGTCGCAACATCAATCGAATCGTCGCGCAAAATCGCTTCGACCGCGCTTTCAATCGTCGCAGGCGAAATAAGCGGTTCATCGCCCTGCACATTAACGATTATCGAATTTTCTTCCAATGTTTCGGCAACTTCGGCAATTCTGTCGCTGCCCGATTGATGATGCGTTGAAGTTAAAACAGCTTCAAAACCGTTTTCCCGAACGACACGCAAAATTTCTTCGCTGTCGGTCGCAACCATTACGCGGGAAATATTTTTCGCTTTGGCGGCTTGCTCGACCGTTCGTAAAATGAGCGGTTTTCCGGCTAAATCGAGCAGAAGTTTATTCGGCAGGCGAGTTGAAAAAAGACGCGCCGGAATGATTGCGATAACATTTTGTCGGGGATTTTCGCCGTGTGTGTTCACGGGACTTTAAGTTATCTCTATTCGATTGAAAATTCAAGGTTCAAAATCCGAAATATAAAATTCAAAAGATGATAAAAACTTCGCGCTTCCAGAATCTTCAAAGTTTCGACTTTGAGCCTTAAACTTTGAACCTTAAACCTTTTTTCGTTAAACTCAAGGCGTGGAAATAAACCAATCGAACAGCAGCGAATATTCGACTTCCGAATCAAAGGAAAACCCGGAAACAATCAAGCCGACGCCCGACAATCCGCCGTGGAATAATTGGGCGGCTGTCGGCGTCTGGCTGGCAAGCGTGGCGTTTATCGTCATTCTGCCCAACTTGTTTTTGCTGCCGTATATCGCCCGCCAAACCGTTGATTTATCCGATAGAGTTAAGCTGCTGGAATTTATTCAATCCGATTCGACGGCTGTTTTATTAAGCGTCGCCGCCATCGTTCCCGCGCACGTTTTAACTTTAATTTTGTCGTGGCTGGTCGTTACGAGATTAAATAAATTTTCGTTCCGGCAAACGCTCGGCTGGAATTCAAGCGGATTCGGCGCTTTTCATTACGCGGGAATCATCGTCGGTTTTTTTATCATCGCCGCCGTTACGAGTTATTTTATTCCCGAACAGGAAAACGACTTGCTCCGCATTTTGAAAAGCTCGCGGGCGGCGGTTTTCGTCGTGGCGTTTCTCGCCACCTTTACCGCGCCGCTGGTCGAAGAAGTCGTCTATCGCGGCGTTTTATATTCGTCTCTGCAAAGAAGTTCCGGCGTTCCGGCGGCGGTTTTCCTGACGACTTTGTTTTTCGCTCTCATTCACGTTCCTCAATATTATCCGAGTTATTCGACAATCTTTTTAATTTGTCTGCTCAGCCTCGTTTTAACGCTCGTTAGGGTTAAAACGAAAAATTTGCTGCCGTGCGTTATTCTGCACACGATTTTCAACGGCATTCAATCGCTTCTTTTGGTTTTGCAGCCTTATCTGCCCGAAAGCCTCGACGCGCTGCCGGAAAAAGCCGGTTTAGTTATTCACCTTATTAAATAAACGCCGTGAAAATCTTTCTACCAAACCCGCCGAACCATTCAAAATTTAAAGAACAACCTTTGCCCGGCATTAGCAATCAAAGAACTTGCCTCGACAAATTCGTCGGGCAATTTACGCGAAAAAGCAATAAATATGGCTACTTATAACAATCCTGTAACTTGCTTTGCTCCTCTCGAAGTCATCGAAAGACTTCTCTCGATTCGTTCGGAATTAGGTTTTCCCGAAGTTCTTTATATCGACAATTCAATTGATTTAGCCGAATTTCTCGACGCTTACGGATTCGACGTTTACTCTTTTTCATCGAAAAACGAAAAGATAAATTACGGCGATTACCGCGCCACGATTGTGCCGGGCGGCGACGCCGTTCACTGTTCGCTAACGGCGCACTAAAAATTTTACAAGTCCCCAATACAACTGAAAGGAACGCGGAAGGTCGAATAAAATCGCCTTCCGTTTTCTGATTTTAGGTGTCAGGTTTTAGGAAAGTAGGTTTTAGATTTGTTTATTTCTTAAACTTTTGGTTAGCCCGGAAATCATTTTGCTAATCTCTGTCGATAACGATAGCGCGCGGTTTAATTGGTCGGCAGCAATAAAATTCAATCTGTATGCAATCAATAGATGTGTTTCCGTCTCTCTTACAGAGCCTTGCAATTCCTAAAAAATGAATGTATTCGCCTAAACCGTATCTGCCGTGTCCTTCGGCAATATTAGCGGGAATAGAAACGGCGGCGCGTTTCTATTGCGAGGTTAAACCGTAAATTTCATTCGGCGGAAAATATTTCGTGATTTACATAACAAATCACAACCAAATCCATCGCCTTCTGCCAGACAATCAAATCACGGTAACAATCCACACGCATCCTAAAACCTAATCCCTAACGCCTGCCACCTATATTGCCTTGATTATGAACAGAGTTCCGTCGTCGTCCAGGAATTTTCTGCCGGTAAAATCGGCAACGTCCTTTCTGATAAAATCGATTAATTTTTTGGCGGGAAGTTCGATTCCTTCTAAAATTCTTTTCGCCAAACGCTCGATTCCGTATTCTTCTTCGTCCGCATTTGCCGCTTCGGTAATGCCGTCCGTGTAGAGAACGAAAATCTGTCCGGCTTCAAAGCGTATAAAATGTTGATGATAACGCATTTCGCGGAACATTCCGAGCGGCAAATCGCCGTATTCGACAACTTTATAATCACCGTTCGGACTAATTATAAGCGGCGGATTGTGTCCGGCGTTTGAATAGACGAATGTTTTATTGGTCGCGTCCAGAATGCCGTAAATCGCCGTTACGAATTGATTATCTTCGACCGAATCCCACAGCAGATTATTAACTTTCGACAAAGCGATGTGCGGCGCGTAGCCGATTTGCACGCCGGTTCTGAGCGAAGCGCGCAGAAAAGCCATCAGAAGCGCGGCGGGAATTCCCTTTCCGACCGCATCGGCAACGACGACGCCGATTTGGTCGTCGAAAATCTCGACCCAATCGTAATAATCGCCGGAAACTTCTTCGGTCGAAAAATTATACGCGCTGATGTCGAAATTTCTCAAAAGCGGGTCGCGTTCGGGCAGAAGCGCGAGTTGGACTTGCCGCGCGATTTCGAGCTGCGCCTGAAGTCGTTTTTTTTCAACGAGTTGGTCGTGCAGTTCTACTTTTTCGATAATGATGGCGACCTGCGATGCGAGCATCTGCAAAACCGATAAATCGTCCGCGTCGTAAGCATTTAATCTATCGCTTTCGAGGTCGAAAACGCCGATAACTTCATTGTTTGAAACAATCGGCGCGACGAGTTCCGAGCGCGTCTGCTGCCGCGCGGGAAAATATCTGTCATCCAGGCTGACATCCTGCGAAATCAGCGGTTTTCCGGTTTGCGCGACGTAGCCGATAAAACCTTCGCCGAGTCTGAGACGCGGCTCGACCAACTCAAAACTTATTTTA
>JALZOE010000366.1 GCA_030857325.1 Acidobacteriota bacterium | reverse complement strand
GTGCGCGGGCTTCTCAGTATGTTCGACGAACCGGAACTGCTCGAAAAAGTTTCGCGCAACGAGCTTCACTTCCTGCAAAATTCCGAAGTTCCGTTTGAAGCCTGAAAAAGCTTATAGGGTTTATAGAGTTTGGAGAGTCTCTGGCGTTTGCGGCGTTGAAATTTTAATGCCGCAAACGCTATAACTTTATTTACGGCTGGTAATTTTATAAATTTTTCGACTCTATGAACTTTTTTTAACTTCGTAAACTTTATAAACTCAAAAACTCTATGAACTTTTTCGAGTTTTTCAAACGCCAGTTTCTGCTCGCGCACGCGTCCGGCATTCCCGTGCGGATAGATTATCGCTGGTTTTTCGTTTTGGCGCTGATGTCCGTCATTACGGCAAACAGCATCAATTCATTGACCGGAAATTTTTTAACGAGTTTATTTTTCGGGCTGTTTGCGACTCTGATTTTCTTTGCCTCGATTTTTCTGCACGAGTTCGCTCACGCCGTCGCCGCCCGAATCGAAGGCATTCAGGTTTTGGAAATCGTGCTTCATCCGTTCGGCGGTTTAACCAGAATGCGGCACGAACCGGAAACGCCGCGCGCCGAATTTCGCATCGCCATTGCCGGACCGGTGGCAAGTTTTCTGCTCGCGCTTCTTTTTTTGGGCGTGATGGCGATTTTTAGCTGGCTCGGCGCAAAAGTTCTCGTTGCTCTGTTTTTTTTGCTTTGCCTGTTAAATTTTCTGCTCGCGGTTTTCAATCTTTTTCCCGGTTATCCGCTCGACGGCGGCAGAATTCTGCGCGCATATTTGTGGCGGCGCGGAACCGATTTGAACGAAGCGACCGTTTTAACCGGACGTTTCGGGCAAATTATCGCCGCCGCTCTAATTTGTTTCGGAATTTTTATCGCTCTCGTGCAGGGCGATTTTTTCACCGGATTCTGGTCGGCGCTGGTCGGATTTTTTCTGTTCGACGCGGCAAAAGGCATTGTTCGACAGGTTAATGCTTCGGAAAAAATCCGGGTCGGAGACGTAATGAAGCTGCCGGTTTCGGTCGAGCCGGAGACGAATGTGCTGCATTTTATCGACAACATTTTACCGCTTCACCGGCAGAATGTTTTTCCCGTGGCGAAAGACCGTCATCTTTATGGTATTTTAGCTTTAGAAGACTTGAAGAAACTGCCGCGCGAGGATTGGCACAAAACGCAAATTCAAATTGTGATGCGTCCCGTCGTGCCGGATTATTTTGTCGAAACCGGCGCTTTTCTGGTCGAAGCCAAAGAATTGATGCGTATAAACGGCGTCGGCGCGCTCGGCGTAATCGACGCCAAAGGTTTTCTGGTCGGTTTTCTGCAAAACAAAAAAGTCGGGCGGAAAACCGTCTGAGCCGACAGTTTTATTTTCGGCGGCGGCGCAATTTACATCATTTACGACGGCGTTGAGATTCCGGCGACGCAATCTTGCATCAAAGCAAATTGCCGGTCGACGCGCGCATCAATTTCAAAGACGAATTAACGAACGGGCAGATTGTAAAAAGCATCGGCGAAATTAAAGCAAGTATAAAAAAGCCGCGCCGCAGCAGGTCGGTTGATATTTGAAATTACGAATTACGCATTAACAATTACGAAGGCGCTCGGATTTATCTCGTAATTGGTAATTCGCAGTTCGTAATTCGTAATTCCAAAATGCAGTTGAGCGATTACATTCCAACCATAAACACCGTGCGAAGCGCGCTGGATATTGCGCTGGTTTTCGTTATTGTTTATGTTTTGCTCAAACTTCTGCGCGGCACGCGCGCCGTGCCGACGGTTGTCGGAATGGTAATTCTGGGACTTTTATACTGGCTCGCGGTCGCGCAGGATTTGGCGACGCTCGAATTTGTTCTGCGTTCCGCCGTGCTTTATATCGGCGTGGCGATAATCGTTCTTTTTCAATCGGAAATTCGGCAGGCATTAATTTATTTCGGTAATCGCCTGCGCTTTCCGGTGGCGCGGCGCGGCACTCTCGGCGAGACGATTTACGACGAAATCGTTTTGGCGGCGACGACGCTCTCGTCAGAGAAAATCGGCGCGTTGATTGTCGTCGAGCGCAACGTCGGGCTGCGAAATTTTATCGACGCGGGTGTCAACATCGACGCTAAAATCAGCTACGATTTGCTCGTTACGATTTTTAATCCGTCGACGCCGCTGCACGACGGCGCGGTCGTCATTCAGCGCGAGCGCATCGCCGCCGCGTCGGTTTTTCTGCCGCTGACGAAAAATCCGAGCATCTCGCGCGAGCTTGGAACAAGACACCGCGCCGCCATCGGAATTACCGAAGGCTCGGATGCGATTTCCGTCGTCGTCTCCGAGGAAACCGGATTGATTACGTTTGTCGAAAGCGGAACGGTTAAACGCAATTTAGATACGACACAGCTTCGCGGCTTGCTTCTAAGAGCGATGGAAATTCCCGTTACCGAAAAAAAACGCGAGCCGACAAAAACAATGAAGGAATCAGAAACCGAAATAACGATAAGCTAGTTTCAGGTTTCAGGTTTCTAGTTTCTAGTTAAAAATGAGGCTCGAAACCAGAAACCTGAGACTTGAAATCTGAAATGTCTTTCCCGACCGAGAAAATTTTCGATAAACAGATACGGCGTTCTTTTCTGCGCCGCCTGTTTCGCCGCGTTTTTCTTGAAGATTGGCTGACAAAAGTTATCGCGGTTTTGATTACGCTGGCGCTCTGGCTCGGCGTTACGGGCTTGCGCGCACCGATTACGATTCGGCTGCCGAATGTGCCGCTGACGGTGCGCTATTCCAACGATACCGCGGTTACAAATTCGCTCGCCCAGGAAGTTGACCTTGTAATTACGGGCGACAAACGTAAAATCGACCAGATAAATAAAAACGATTTGGTCATTCTTCTGGATTTATCCAATGTTCCGGCGGGCGACCGCACCGTTCTGCTCGCGCCGGATAACGTCAATATCGAGCTTCCGACCGGCGTCCGGCTCGACGAAATTCAGCCGAATGAAATCGCCGTCCGGCTCGAAGCGGTCGAAGAACGCGAAATTCCGGTCAAGGCGGAAACCGAAGGCACGGTCGCGGAAAATTTTGAAATTTACAATCAGACGGTCGTCCCGCAAAAAGTTCGCGTTCGCGGTCCGGCGAGTTTCGTCAAATCGCTCGACTCGGCTTCGACCGAAAAGATAAACATCGAAAATCGGACGGCGGATTTTAACGCCCGTCAGGTCGAGTTGAATCTGGTAAATCCGAAGGTTACGCTGCTCGATACAGTTGTCGACGTGATTTTTAAGATTGGCGAAAATCGGATTGAAAGACTGTTTCTGATTCCGGTAAAAAACGAAAATCAAAATAAAACGGCGACCGTTATCTTATACGGCGCGCGTTCGATATTAGAAGCGATTCAGCCGGAAAGCCTGCAAATCGAAAACCTTAAAGCCGCTTCGGGCGAAACTTCCCCGCGCCTGATTTTGCCAATCGAGCTTCAGAACAAAGTGGAAATCAGAAAACTACAGGTTAAGTGAAGAAAGTGGTAAGGCTGCGGAACTAAATGGAGCGACTATCTTTAGTCGGAGCGCGGGCATCTTGCCCGCATTGAACGCGGAAGCGTTCACAAACTTTCGATTAAATTCAACGTTGAATTTAATACACGTCTTTTAGATTGCCTCCCGGTAATCTGTGCGGACAGGATGTCCGCGCTCCGACTAAAGTGCTTCTTATGCGTAAATTTCTCGATTGGGTTGATGAAATCGCCGGAATTGAACCGGAAAACAAATCGGCGGCTTG
>JALZOE010000365.1 GCA_030857325.1 Acidobacteriota bacterium | reverse complement strand
GTTTATCGTTCGGCAGACTGCCGCGTTTCGTCCGCCAATACGCCGACATTCGCGAGACGATGACCGAAGCGATTACAAATTGGATGAACGACGTAAAAAACGGCAATTATCCGAGCGAAAAAGAATCTTACGGCTTGCCGAAAGACATCGATGCCGCCAGCCTGAAAACGAAAATCGAACCTTTTTAATTTATGGAAATAATCAATCGCCGCCAAAGAATGGCGTCGCTGGCGCGCAAACTGCGGCGCGAGAATAAAACCGTCGGGTTTGTGCCGACGATGGGCGCGCTGCACGAAGGACATTTGGCGCTCGTCAACGAAGCCCGACAAATGTGCGATGTCGTGATTGTCTCGATTTTCGTTAATCCGGCGCAGTTTAACGAAGCTGAAGACTTTAAGGCGTATCCGCGCGATTTAACCGCGGACGCCGCGCTGTTGACTGAATACCAGGTCGATTACGTTTTCGCGCCGGACGCGGGCGAAATCTACGGCGAAAATTTTTCGACTTTTGTTTATGTCGAAAATCTGACCGAAACGCTCGAAGGCGCGGCGCGTCCCGGACATTTTCGCGGCGTGGCGACAATCGTTACGATTTTGTTTAATACGATTCGCCCGGATTTTGCTTTTTTTGGACAGAAGGACGCGCAGCAGGTCGCCGTTATAAGGCGTCTGACGCGGGATTTGGGTTTCGATACCGAGATTGTCGTCGTTCCCGTCGTCCGCGAAGAATCGGGCTTGGCGATGTCGTCGCGCAATGTTCGCCTTTCGGCTGAAGAAAGAACGGCGGCAGCAGTCATTTATAAATCCTTGCGCGCCGCTAAAATTGCCGTCAAAGAAGGCAAGCGAAACGCCGCGCGGATTGCCGAAATTGCGCGCGCGACAATCGACGCCGAGCCTTTGGCGCAGATTGATTATATCGCCGTCGTCGATAACGAAACTCTTTTGCCGGTCGAGAAAATCGGCGAGGAAGCTGTTTTAATCGCCGTTGCCGTCCGCTTCGGCAATACGCGGCTGATTGATAACACGGTAATAAATAAACGGCTCTAAAGACAGTAAAAAACATCGAATCCGCATCTAAATTAACGAATTGCGAAAAGTTCAGGCAATCAAAAATATATGAGAAATATTAAAACATTTTTGGCTATTTTTAGTCTCGTGTTTGTTTTTTCCCTTGCGGCTTCGGCGCAGGGCGTCTCCTTGACCTCGATTGACGGCGGACGCGTCGATGTGCAGGCGCGCAAAGATAAAATCGTCGTGCTGGCAATCGGCGCAAGCTGGCTGCCGCTCTCGAACCAGCAGGCGGTTTTCGCCAACAAGCTGGCGAAAAAATACGCGGGCAGAGATGTCGAGATTTATTTTGTAATGACCGATTCGACCGCTCCGAAATCGAAAAATTACGCGAGCAATGAAGATTTGCAGAGTTTTGCCGCGCGCAATAAATTAAATATGACGATTCTGCGCGATTCGGACGGCGTGAACACTTTGAAAAAATTCGGCATCGACCAGATTCCGTCGTTCGTCATCTTGGGCAAAGACGGCAAACCGGCAACCGAAGCCTTCGGCGGTATCGACCCGAAAACCGATATTTCCGTTTCAATCGCGCAGCAAATCGACAGGATTTTGTAATTACTTTTGAAATTTTACGAAACAGGACGGCTTGAATTAAAATCGGCTGTCCTGTTTTTTTTATTCGATGTTTTATTTGTCCGCCGCCAAACTTTTCCACATTTGATAAACCAAATTTACCGGCAAGCCGACGACATTCCAATAATCGCCTTGAATTTCTTCGATAAAAAGCGCGGCTTGCGCCTGCACCGCATACGCTCCGGCTTTGTCGAGCGGCTCGCCTTTTTCAATCAGAAGCTCGATTTCCGCATCGGAAAGCTCGGCAAATTTAACACGCGTTTTCTGTAAATCGACAACAACCGATTTTCGATTTTCGATTTTCGATTTTCGATTTTCGATTTTCTGCCGCTCGACTTCTTCATTCCGTAAATCGTCCGACTTTTCAATCAGCGCGACGCCGGTCAAAACTTCGTGCCAATTTCCCGATAAAAGCCGCAGCATTCTTCGCGCGTCGTCCAAATCTTTCGGCTTGCCGACGATTTTTTCGTCAATAACGACAATCGTGTCCGCGCCCAGAACAAGCGCGTTTCGGTAACGCGCGGCGACGGCGACGGCTTTCGCTTTTGCCAATCTGCTAACATAATCTTCCGGGTTTTCGCCCGCAATTTCAGTTTCGTCGATGTCGGCGACGTGCTTTTCAAACGCCCAGCCGACGAACCGCAGAATTTCGGCGCGGCGCGGACTGCCCGACGCCAAAATCAATTCGGGAAGCTGTAACATTGAACATTTATCATTTATCATTTATCAATTATCAATTATCAATTAGTTTAATGTTCAATGGTAAATGTTAAATGTTCAATGGTAAATGGTAAATGATATGGAAGACCTTTTCCGAACATTGCCGAAACTGCTCAAGGAAATGGGCGAACACGAAGAAGTTCGCGAGGCGGTCGTGTTTGCCGCGTGGCGCAAAATCGCGGGGAGCAGTTTGCAGTCGCACGCCGTTGCCTTTCGGCTTTATAACAAACATTTGATGGTCGCCGTTACGAGCGAGACGTGGAAAAAACATCTCGAATTTTTGAGCGGGCAGATGATTTTCAAAATTAACTCGGTTCTCGGTCAGGCGGTCGTAACCTTTATCGAATTTCGCGTTGACGAGGAAACGGTTTTGCAGGAACGCCGCAAAACGCAGGACTCACCGATGTCGGACGAAGAATTACGAGAAATCGCGCTCGACGAAGTTACACCGAAAATGCGACGGTCGGCGGACGCCATCAAAGACGACAATCTGCGTTACCAGTTTCTGCTCGCGGCGGGCGGCGCGCTGGCGCACAAAAAGAGGCGAAGCGAGAAACTAAAAGAGGAAAATGAAAAATAAAATCGCAGTTTTCTACTATTTGTTTTCCGTTTTACAGTAAATATATGGACATCAGAAAAATCGCAAAACTCGCGCATCTGGAAATTACCGACGAAGAAGTCGCGCTCTACACGCCGCAGATGGCGAATATCGTCGGCTACGTAGAGCAGTTAAACGAGCTTGCCACGGAAAACGTCGAACCGGCAATCGGCGGTTTGTCGCCCGAAGGCGCGGCGACAAAAGCGGTTCGCGCAGACGCGCCGCACACTTCTCTCGGACAAGAACTCGCGCTCGACCAAGCGCCCGCGCCGGTCGCCGGACATTTTCAAGTTCCGAAAGTTTTATGAGTTCAAAGTTCAAAATTCTAAGTTCAAAGCTGCGTAATTACGAGTTGAAAAGTTTAATCGTATTTTCACTTTTCGCTTTTTGCTTTTCACTTTTCACTTTCGCGTGCAGCGTTCCGAATCTGGAAAAAACCGAATGCACGGCGGCGCGGCAGACAGTCAAAGAGCTTTATTCACATCATTTCGGAGGCGATATGAAATTTACGAAAGAAAATCTCGGCGGGCGCGAAAAGTATTTGAGCCGCGAACTTATAGAGAATCTTTCTAAAAAAGACGAAAGCGCGGTTGATTACTTTACGGCAACCGACGATTACCCGAAGGCTTTTCGCGTCGGCGATTGCGAAGTCATCGAGCCTGAAAAACGGGTAAATTTCGGAGTTTTGCTTTTCTGGAAAACCGACACCAGAAGCGAACAGCGGGAAATACGCGTCGAAGCCGTTCGGGAAAACGGCAAATGGTCGGTTAATCGAGTCGGAAATTAAACAGTTTATGACAATTCGTTCTAATATCG
>JALZOE010000364.1 GCA_030857325.1 Acidobacteriota bacterium | reverse complement strand
TGCCGTGGTCAACATGTCCGATTGTCCCGATGTTGACGTGCGGCTTCGAACGGTCAAATTTCTCTTTGCTCATTATCTTAACTCCACTAAACTCTTTTGATTTTTAATTGAAAATCCAAATTTTATAAAAACTTTTTAGGTCGCCGCGCCTTTAACTTTAGCGATAACTTCTTCGGCGACGTTTTTCGGCGCTTGCTCGTAACGCTCAAAATGCATTGTCGAAGTTGCGCGTCCCTGCGTCGATGAACGTAAATCCGTTGTATAGCCGAACATTTCCGAAAGCGGAACAAAGGCGGTTACGACCTGAACGTTGCCCGGACGCGGCTCCATTTTGTCGATTTGTCCGCGTCGGCGGTTTAAGTCGCCGTTGACCGCGCCCATATATTCATCGGGCGTAACGACTTCGATTCGCATAATCGGTTCAAGTAAAACCGGTTTTGCTTTTCTAACCGCGTCCTGAAAGGCAAACGAGCCAGCCAAATGGAATGAAATTTCGTCCGAGTCAACTTCGTGATACGAACCGAAGAGAAGTCTGACTTTAATATCGACAAGTTCGTAGCCCGCGAGAAATCCGCGCTGCATCGCGTCTCTGACGCCTTCCATTGTCGGTTTGATAAATTGACGCGGAATCGAGCCGCCGCTGATTTTATCTTCAAAAACAAAGCCTTCGCCCGGAGCCGGTTCGATTTCGAGTTCGACGTGTCCGAATTTACCGCGACCACCCGATTGTTTCTTGTAAATTTCTTTACCGGGAGCATTTGCCGTAATCGTTTCGCGGTAAGCGACCTGCGGTTTGCCAACGTTCGCTTCGACGCCGAATTCGCGTTTCATACGGTCAACGATAATTTCAAGATGAAGCTCGCCCATTCCGGCGATAATCGTCTGCCCGGTTTCGTGGTCGGTATTAACACGAAAACTCGGGTCTTCCTGCGCCAGACGATTTAAAGCGACGCCCATTTTGTCCTGGTCTTGTCGAGTTTTCGGTTCGACCGCGACGCGCACAACCGGGTCTGGAAATTCCATCGACTCCAAAATAATCGGATTGTTTTCGTCGGAAACCGTGTCGCCCGTCGTGACGTTTTTCATTCCGCCGATGGCGACGATTTCGCCCGCCGACGCCGATTCAACGTCTTCGCGTTTGTTGGCGTGCATCAGCATCAGACGCCCGACGCGCTCTTTTGTGCCTTTGATTGTATTGATAACGTAAGAACCGGAACTGACTGTTCCGCTGTAGATTCTGACAAATGAAAGCTGTCCCAAATGCTTGTCAGCCATCAACTTGAAAACCAGACCGGAGAACGGCGCTTTGGCGTCAGCCGCACGGGTTTCAACCGCATCACTTTTCGGATTCGTGCCTTCGATAGCGGGAATGTCGAGCGGGCTCGGCAAATAATCGACAACGGCGTCGAGCATCGTTTGAACGCCTTTATTTTTGAAAGCCGAACCGGTAACGACCGGAACGATTTTCATTGCCAGCGTTCCTTTACGGATCGCGGCGCGAAGTTCGGTTTCAGTAACTTCTTCGCCTTCGAGATACTTCATCATCAAATCATCGTCGATTGACGAGACGGCTTCAACCAATTTGTCGCGCCATTCTTTGGCGTCGTTCATCAAATCAGCCGGAATTTCAGTCGTTTCATATTCCGCGCCCTTCGTTTCGTCTTTCCACAAAAGCGCTTTCATCTGAAGCAAATCGACGACGCCCAAAAATTTATCCTCCGCGCCGATAGGAATCTGCAAAGCGACCGCATTTGCTCCCAAACGCGTGATGATTGAATCGAACGAGCGATAAAATGACGCGCCCGCGCGGTCTAATTTATTGATAAAACAAATTCGCGGAACGCCGTATTTATCGGCTTGACGCCAGACGGTTTCCGACTGCGGCTCGACTCCGGCAACGCCGTCGAAAACACAAACCGCGCCGTCGAGAACTCGCAGGGAGCGTTCGACTTCCATTGTAAAATCAACGTGTCCGGGCGTATCGATAATGTTGACGCGGTATTGAACGTTGCTGCGCGTCCAGAAACAGGTAGTCGCGGCGGACGTAATCGTGATTCCGCGCTCCTGTTCCTGTTCCATCCAGTCCATCGTCGCCGTTCCTTCGTGGACTTCGCCGATTTTGTGCGAAACGCCCGTGTAGAACAGCACGCGCTCGGTCGTCGTGGTTTTACCCGCGTCGATGTGCGCCATAATGCCGATGTTTCTAAATCTGTCTAAACTGATGTTTGCCATTTCTTAAGCATTCAGCCGTCAGCCGTCAGCCGTCGGTAAAAATCAGTTCCTTATCAACTGATTGCCGACCGCTAATTACTGACCGCTATCTAAAATCTGTAATGCGCGAAAGCCTTATTCGCGTCCGCCATCCGGTGAACTTCGTCCTTTTTCTTAACCGAGCCGCCTCGATTGTTCGTCGCGTCGAGCAGTTCGCCGACTAGCTTGTCGGTCATCGTCTTCTCGTTGCGCGAACGCGCGTAATTGACAATCCAGCGAATCGCCAAAGTGTGGCGGCGGTCGCGGCTGACTTCGAGCGGAACTTGATACGTCGCGCCGCCGATGCGACGCGATTTAACTTCAAGCGCCGGAGCAACGTTATCAATCGCTTTTTTAAAAGCCTTCAGCGCTTCTTCGCCCGTTTTTTCGGCAAGCGCTTCCATCGCTCCGTAAAAAATCTTTTCGGCGACGGCTTTTTTTCCTTCCCACATAACGCCGTTGATAAACTTCGTTACCATAATGCTGTTATAAATCGGGTCGGGCAACACTTCTCTTTTTCCTGCAACTCTTCTTCTTGGCATATATTTAGGTTTCAGGTTTCAGGTTTCAGGTTTCAGGTTTTAGTCTTAACTAACACCTGATTCCCAATACCCAACACCTCGAATTTATTTCTTACCTTTAACCGGCGCGGCGCCTTTCGGTCGTTTCGCTCCGTATTTCGAGCGCGACTGGTTGCGATTGGCAACGCCGCTCGAATCGAGCGTTCCGCGAATAACGTGATAGCGCACGCCCGGCAAATCTTTAACGCGTCCGCCGCGAATCAGGACAATTGAATGTTCCTGCAAGTTGTGTCCGATGCCCGGAATATAAGTTGTAACTTCAATTCCGTTGGTTAAGCGAACACGCGCTACTTTACGCAGCGCGGAGTTCGGTTTCTTCGGCGTCTGCGTGTAAACACGCGTGCAGACGCCGCGTTTCTGCGGGCTTGACTGCAAAGCTGGACTCGCCGTTTTGTATTTAACGGCTTGGCGACCTTTTCTAACTAACTGGTTAATTGTCGGCATCGTTTATTTAATCTAAATTTCTGAGTTTCAGAAACGAAAAAAATTCCTAACCTGCCTCTTACCGAAATATTTCCGGCAGTCAGCGCAAGCGGTTTATCTTAAAAAACTAAAATAATTACTCGAAAATTTTCAGGGAATATATTACTTAAATGAAAGCGTGTTTTTCGATTCCCTTTTCAAAAACTTTTCTGTGGCGTGGCTTCTTTATATAGATTAGCAAACGTAAATCCGTAGATTTTTGATTTGCCCTAAACGCTGGAACGTTTTTCTCGTCAAAACCCGCGACGCTTAGTTTTACGCCACAATAACTGTTTTCGTATTTAATGTTTATAATTTAAATACGTTACGCTTTCAAGCAAACACACTTAGTTTTCACTCTACTGTTTGCAACAGACGAAATGTCCGAAACTTCAGAATATACGAATTGCGAAACGGTTTGTCAAGTGAACCTTTGCACAATCTTAATTTTACTTGTAAAATTTTCCTCTTTACATACACACATCATCAA
>JALZOE010000363.1 GCA_030857325.1 Acidobacteriota bacterium | reverse complement strand
AATCAGAACAACTGTTTAAGACAAAAAGCAGTCAAAATCTAAACGTAAAAATAAAAATGAAAAAAATCAAGGAGAAATTTTATGGCAAAAGAAAACGACACGCAAAAAAATCAACAACAGGAACGAATTGAACGCGGGTATAAAATTCGCCAAGTCACGCAGATACAGCCTTCGTGGAAAGAAGGTAGGCGCGGTGAGGACGGCGAGTTCTTCATCCAGCTCGTTCTCGAGAACGGCGTTAACGAATACATCATTCAACCGTCATCGAGCGATGTTGACGTAATTCTGGAAATGTTTGAAAAAAGTAAATACACCGTTTGGGACGACGAACGCCAAATCTTGATTTTCGAGAATATCCCGACCAAGTAAAACGGTTTAATAAACAGGCGGCGCGGCAAATTTTACGATTTCGCCGCGCCGCCGAAAATTTTAACGCTTATTTTGTCAAACATTTTATCAAACTCAATTCCCATCATCTAAAAACTCCGCGACCTCTCAATTATCTTACAATTTGTAAAACCTGTAAATTCGATTAATCTAATCGGCAGACTCCCGCTTAATCATATGGCGAGCGATTTCGACGCGGTTGTTCCATCCTTTTTTGGAAAGAATATTGCCGATATGTCCTTCGACCGTGCGAACACTAACGTTTAATTCGGAAGCGATTTCCTTGTTGCTCAAACCGCCGGCGACAAGTGACGCAATTCGCCCTTCGGATTCGGTAAAATCCTCCGTCGCCGACGGATTGGAATTCGTTTGGGCGACACTTCTGGTATGTCTCATCAAACGGGCGAGTTCCGCGCTGACGCGTTCCGCGCGATTAAGAATGTTGTTGATAATCACGATGAGTTCTTCCGGGTCGAAAGGCTTGGTGATGTAAGCGTCAACTCCGTTTCTAAATCCGATAATACGGTCTTTACGCTCGTCTTTGGCGGTCAGAAAAACGAGCGGAATGAGTTCAGTGCGCGGATTCGAGCGTAAGGTTTGAGCCAATTGATAGCCGTCCATTTCCGGCATTCTGATGTCACTGACGATTAGATCCGGCAAAGTTTCGGTGAGTCGCAAAAGCGCTTCCGCGCCGCTTCGGGCGGTGACGATGGAAAATCCTTCGTCGCGTAAAGTCAGAGCAACGGCGCTAAGCAGTTTCGGCTCGTCGTCAACTATCAGTAATCTTTTATTCATATATTTTCAAACTGTTTTTCCGCTCGGAGCTAGGTTTGTCGCTCGGAGATTCCCGCCATATAGGAAGCCGAATCGTAAACGTGCTGCCGCGACCGATTCGGCTTTCGACTTCGACTTCGCCGTGCATCGCCTCGACGAGCGAGCGGGCAAGATAAAGTCCGAGTCCGACACCTGAAATTTCTCGTCCGTCATTCTTCATATCTTGTCCCGTTCTTCCGCGATAGAAACTTTCAAAGATATGCGGCACATCAATTTCGTTAATCCCGCGCCCGTTATCTGAAATATCGACGACGATGTAATTATCATTGCCGTTTCGACGAGCGTTTAATTCGATGCTTCCGTAATCGGGCGTGTATTTAACGGCGTTTTCGGTAATGGTGCAAATTACCCGCCGCAGCGCGTCGCGGTCGGCGTAAACGAACGGTAAGTCCGGCGCAACATTAACCGATATGTGGTGATTACGTTCCATCGCCTCGACGCGTTCGATTTTTTCGCAGGCGAGCAACACTTCCTCGACGCTCACCCGTTCCAAATTAATCTGCACGCCGCCCGCCTTAATACGCGATAAATCGAGCAGATTATGCACAAGGTCAATCTGCCGGTCGCATTCCGACGAGATGTCTTCGAGATGACCGCGCTGCTCGCTCTCGAGCGGATTTCTGCGGAGCAAAATCCGCGTCAAAGTTTTAATGGTCGTCAGCGGCGTTCGCAGTTCATGCGACACGGCGGCGAGAAATTCGTCTTTTACCTTATTCGCTTCTTCTGCTTCAATTCGTGCCGATTGTTCCCGCAAAAGCAATTCCTGGCGTTCCTCTTTCGCTTTCGCTTTTGACGCGCTGAGCGTGCCGACGACAACGGCGGCGAAAACATCGACTATAAGCTGAACAAAATCCCCGCTATCTAAAGAAAACGAAGCCGTCGGCGGCAGAAAAACGAAGACATCTATTAACACCGATAAAACGGTGGCGAGCAGACCCGCGCCGAGACCGCCGCGCCACGCGCTGACCATTACCGCAATAAAAAAAAGCGATGAGATGTCGGGCGGAACAAGCGGCGAGATTAAAATTGAAATTACAAAAGTAATTGCGACCATCCACACCGCGACAAAATATTTCCTGAGTATTTTATTTAGTTTTGAAGAGGCTGCTTTTTGCGGCGCATTTTTATCCATATGATTTCTGAAGATACGATTGATTATACAAATAGTGCTGTTCAAGTGAAAACACCTGCTTTAATCAAGTGTATTTACGCTTTTTTTTGACGGTTCAAAAGTTTATCCTGTTTAGTCGGCATTAAAGTAAAGTGATGTTTTTATTCACTCTCGAATCAATCGGAACTCAGGGAGATTATTTTGATCGGGGCGGTTGCGCTCATTGTTTTCGGTCTGCGAAGATTGACCGAAATGATGAAAACGGTCGGCAAGGCGAAGAAATTCAAAAAGTTTCGGATAAGTCTGATTGGTTTTGAAAAAGGTAAATTTATTGGTTCAAAACCATCAACATAAAAATTCGTGGGAAAAAAATTTTATTTTCAAAAAAGTTTATGAATATATTTAATCTACTCGTTGTTTTTGCGGTTATGCTTTTTGTTTCGGGCTGCAAATCTTCATCTAATTTACCTGATTCAAATAATTTACCCGATTCAAACAAAAATGTGCAGGCTGACGGCAATGGCTACGTCGCTAATTCAAATAAAAAATCGTATTCAAGTAAAGATTCTTATTCAAGTAACGGCGCGAATTCAAATAACAGCCCAATTTTGCCGTCTGCTTCTCCCGCCAGGAATTCAGGTTTGCCAAATTCTTCACATACCGACAGTTCAATTTCTATGTCGGAAGAAGAAAAGTACAAGTTATTTTATGCGGCATCAGAATCCGCTGATGGGTCGCTGGTATTATTGGTTTCGCAGAAAATCGGACTTTATGACGCGGAAAACCGTCCGGCACCTAATTATACAGAATTTTGGGAAGGTTATATAAAGTGGACATCAAAAGATAAATCATTTGCCAAAACGCTTAATACAAAGGAAAAGGCTAAAGATTATATAAGTTCCCGGCTGCAATTGAAATGACTGCCAACGCCCGGCATTCTCGTCGTTTGAATAGTCGGCGACACAGTTAAGCCGTGGAATAAAGAAAAGCACCAAAAATTTAGGATAAGCAAATAAAAGAATAGAAAGGTTTAATAGAGTAAATTATGATACGTTACAATTTATTGATTTTATCTTTAATCTTCATCATCTTTGCAGTGGGATGCAGCGGAAACAGCACCACCGATGCAAATTCAAACGTCAATGCAGCGAGTGCCGCCAATCAAAATGCTGCGATTAACTTAAATGCAACAAACAATTCGTCAAATTCCAATGCGGCTTTTCCGGCGTCAAATTCGGGAGGGATTACAACTCCGAATATGCCCGCTAACGTCGCCGTCAAAGGCGATTTGCCACGCGAGCCTAAAACACAGGTGCTGACGCAATCAGCGCCTGATGATTCGCAAGTTACAACCGCGCTCGGTGAAAATCTGGTTCAAACCCGTGTCTTCAAAAATAATCCCCGGATTAACAAAATTGAAAGTGTGACAATGTTTACTGATGGTCAGCAAAAGA
>JALZOE010000047.1 GCA_030857325.1 Acidobacteriota bacterium | reverse complement strand
GGACGGCAAATCGTCGAAATAATTTTTATCGTGTTCCGAACGCTTAAAAATCGACTGCAAGCCGTTTTTTATGCGCTCGATTTCGAGTCGCGTCAAAACTCCGGCGTGAAAAAGCGCGTCGCCGTGCGCGATGCCGGCGCGAATGTCAGCCTCGAAAAGCCTGCGGTCGAAGGCGAAAGAATTGTTAAATTCGACAAAGGTTTTATCGGGCTTTGCCGTAAATCTGCCGCCCCAAAGATTTTCGGATTCCGTCATTTATTTCTCCAAAATTTTATTCTACGTCAATTTACCCAATTGTGAAAAATATCGTTTTAATAATTGACTTGCGGCAGACTTTAGTTTAATTTATGCATCTATGCAGTTATTATGCGTTTATAATGCATAAAAGTTGATTATTATGCAAAAAGAGCAGAGGCAAACGAGTATTCTGAAATTGATAAGCGCAAAAAAAATCGCCCGTCAGGAAGAGCTTTCCGCTTTGCTGGAAAAAAAAGGCTATGCCGTAACGCAGTCGAGTGTTTCGCGTGATTTGCTCGAACTCGGAATCATTAAAGCGAACGGTTTTTACGCGCTGCCGCACAAGCCGCGAAACGCCGTCGCCGCCGGTCTTTTAAGTCTTGCCGCCGCCGGCGAAACTTTGATTGCGGCAAAGTGCGAATCCGGTTTGGCTTCGGCGGTCGCCGTCAGAATCGACGGCGGAAAATTTACGGAAATTATCGGCACGATTGCCGGCGACGACACGATTTTTATTGCGGTCAAAGATGCAAAATCGCAAAAAGCCGTAATTAAAAAAATCTGGGAGTTATTCGAGGATTGACCTTTGGATTTTCGGTTGATATGACCGGCAACAATCATTGAAAGCGGAAATTCAAAGGTCGATGTTATTTTAATGAAACAAGATATAAAAAAAGTTGTTTTGGCATATTCCGGCGGGCTTGACACGTCGGCGATGCTTTTGTGGCTGAAGGAAACTTACGACGCCGAAGTCGTTTGTTTCTGCGCCGATGTCGGACAGGGTGAAGAACTCGCCGGACTTGAAGAAAAGGCTTTGCGAACCGGCGCTTCAAAACTATACGTCGAAGATTTGCGCGAAGAATTTGTTAAAGATTTCGTCTGGACGGCGGTTAAAGCCAACGCGCTCTACGAAGGCGTTTATCTTCTGGGAACTTCCCTTGCGCGCCCCGTAATTGCCAAAAAGCAAATCGAAATCGCCGTCAAAGAAGGCGCAGACGCCGTAGCGCACGGCGCGACGGGCAAAGGCAACGACCAGGTGCGTTTTGAATTGACTTATTACGCGCTCAAACCTGATGTGAAAGTGATTGCGCCGTGGCGGACATGGGAATTTAAAGGACGCGCCGATTTGATTGCCTATTGCGCCAAACACAATATAAATGTTACGGCGACCGCCGAAAAACCGTATTCGACGGACAGAAATCTGATGCACGTTTCCTACGAAGGCGGAATTTTGGAAAACCCGTGGAGCGCGCCGCCGGAAGATATTTTTCTGCTGACAAAATCGCCGGAAAACGCGAAGGACAAAGCCGAAGAAATCGTTTTGACGTTTGAAAAAGGCGAGCCGGTCGCCATCGACGGCGAAACTTACGGCGCGGTCGATTTGCTTTCGACTTTGAATTTCATCGGCGGCGAACACGGCATCGGGCGCGTCGATTTGGTCGAAAATCGTTTTGTCGGAATGAAATCGCGCGGAGTTTACGAAACGCCGGGCGCGACGATTTTGCAGGCGGCGCATCGCGCTCTGGAATCAATTACGATGGACAGAGAAGTGATGCGCTTGCGCGATTCTCTGAGCGTCAAATTCGCCGAATCGATTTATTACGGCTTCTGGTTCGCGCCGGAATTTGAAATTCTGCGCTTAGTAATTGACCAGACGCAAACGAATGTTTCGGGCGACGTGCGTTTGAAATTGTATAAAGGCAACGTAATTGTTACGGGCAGACGTTCTCCCTATTCGCTTTACAAAGAGCGCGTCGTAACCTTTGAAGACGACGCGGGCGCATACGACCAGCACGACGCGGAAGGTTTTATTAAATTACAGGCTTTGCGTTTACGATTAAGACAAATGGATTAAGAAATTAGCCGCGAACAAACACGAAAAGACACGAAAGAAGACTTTTTTCAATTTGTTGAATTTCGATTGTTTGGACTCATACAAAATAGTTTTAATAAAATGGATAAACTAAAAATCGCAATTTTCGGCGGTTCGGGTTACGGCGGAAGCGAACTTTTGCGGATTCTGCTGTTTCATCCGTTGGCTGAAATCGTGCTTGTTACGGCGAACGAACACGCGGGCAAAGCCGTCGGCGAAGTTCATAAAAATCTGTTCGGCTTGACCGAGTTGAGATTCGAGAAATCGCCCGAAGATTTGTCCGCGCTCGAAACGATTGATGTCGCGTTCTTCGCTTTGCCGCACGGTCAGGCGTTGAAACTCGTGCCGCGGCTTCCCGCGAACGTCAAAGTCGTTGACCTTTCGGGCGATTTCAGAATAGGCGATGCCGAAGTTTTTCGGAAGTTTTACAATCTCGAACGGGACACGAACGATTTGCAGAAACAATTTGTTTATGGCTTGACCGAAACGAACCGTGAAGCGATAAAGTCGGCAAACTACATCGCCAATCCGGGTTGTTTTGCAACGGCGACTTTGCTCGCGCTCGCTCCCGTGGTCAAAAGCGGATTGCTGACGGGGAAAATTATCGTTGACGCGAAAACAGGTTCATCAGGTTCGGGCGCGAAAGCGGCGGCGAACACCCATCACCCGCAGCGGATGAATTCGTTTTACGCCTATAAACCTTTCGAGCATCAGCACGTTCCCGAAATCGAGCAACATCTGCGAGAAGTCGGCGAATTTTCGAGCGAGTTTGTTTTTATGACGCATTCGCTTCCCGTTTCGCGCGGTATTTTCGCATCGTGTTACGTGGAAACGACCGTGAATTTAACCGGCGAAGATTTGAAACATCTTTACGAGCTTTTTTACAAAGATTCGTTTTTCGTCCGCTGCGTCGAAGGCTCGCCCGATGTAAATTGGGTAAAAACGACGAATTTTTGCGACATCGGTTTCGCGGTTCAAGGAAAACAAGTCGTCATATTTTCGGCGATTGACAACTTGGTCAAAGGCGCGGCGGGACAAGCCGTGCAGAATATGAATTTGATGTTTGAGTTAGACGAAAAAACCGGATTGATTTTTGCGGGTTCAAATCCGTAGGAAAGTTTAGCCGCCGAGCGCACAGAGAGAAATTATTTTGTTTATAATCAAGAGAAATCACAGTGAACTCTGTGTTCTCTGCGGCTGAATTTATAAAATTATGAATAGAGAATTTGGAAACGGACACGAAACTTTAACCGGCGCGACGCGGCAAAATTTGAAGGATTTGAGCCGAGCGTTTCTGCGCCTGCATAAAACATTGCTCGAAGCGGCGAAAACTGAATATGAAGCGAAAAACGGCGCGATTCAATCGCCGAATCATTATTTGCAGCTTGTTTTAGACGACGCGCATTTTGCGTGGCTGCGGAAAATCTCGTCGCTGATTGCGCTGATTGACGAAGCGGCGTCCGTGCGCCGTCCGGCAACCGAACCGGAAGCGAAAGCCCTGCTCGACCAAGCCGGAATTTTGCTCAATTTTGAAGACGCCGACGAAGATTTTAACGACAAGTTTCAAATTGCTTTGCAGAAAAATCCCGATGCCGTTATCAATCATAACGACGCGCTCAAATTCGTCGCGCAATAATAAAAGAATGGCTATCAAAATCAGACTGGCGAAAACCGAAGACGCCGAAATGCTGGCGCGTGTCGGCTGGCAGTCGTTCGAGGAAGCCTTCGGCGAGCATCCGAAAAATCATCCCGACGATATGAAACTTTACCGCGCCGAATATTTCAGCCGGGAACGCGTCGAATCGGATTTGCGCGAAAAGGACACCGTTTATTTAATCGCCGAACTCGAAAACGAAATTGCCGGTTACGCCAAAATAAAATTCGACTCGCGCGAAAACTGCATCGCCGACGGTAAAACGCTCGAATTGTGCCGCCTTTACGCGCTCGACCGATTTATCAGCAAAGGCGTCGGCAAAGCGCTGATGCTCGAATATCTCGACACGGCGCGGCGCGGCGATTGCGAAGTTTGCTGGCTCGGCGTCTGGGAATTTAATTACAGAGCGCAGGAATTTTACAGAAAATTCGGCTTTGAAAAATGCGGCGAACACGTTTTCCAGCTCGGCAGCGACCCGCAGATTGATTGGGTAATGCAGAAAAAGGTTTAGCCACGAACAATCACGAACAATCACGAAAGTTTTTTACATTTTCTATTTGAGTTAAATCTAATTTGCGTTTTCTTTTTCGTGTCCTTTCGTGTTTGTTCGTAGCAAAAATAAAATGAATTTTACCGAAATCGAAAAATTAGAAGGTCAGTTTCAGCTTGCGACTTCCGCGAAAATGAACATCGCGGCGGAGCGCGGTGCGGGTGCGTGGATTTGGACGAGCGACGGCGACAAATATCTCGACCTTTACGGCGGACACGCTGTTTGCGCGACCGGACATTGCCACCCGCACGTCGTCGAAAGTCTGAAAAAACAGAGCGAAAAAATTCTTTTTTATTCAAATCTCGTTTATTCCGACGTTCGCGCGCAAGCGGCTGAGAAATTGGTTTCGGTTGCGCCGGAAAGTTTGACGAAGGCGTTTTTCTGCAATTCCGGCACGGAGGCAAACGAAAACGCGATGCGAATGGCGCGAATGGCGACGGGCAGAGAAAAAATCATCACGTTTTCCGGCGGTTTTCACGGGCGCACGGCTGACGCTATTTCCGCGACATTTCTGGGAAAATATCGTGAAATCGGACGACCGAATGTTCCCGGACACGTTTGCGCCGACTTCGGCGATTTGGAAACGGTTCGCGCCGTCGCCGATGAAACGATTGCGGCGATTATGCTCGAACCGATTCAATCGATGGCTGGCGTGCGCGAAGCCGCACCGGATTTTTTTGTCGGTTTGCGCGAAATTTGCGATTGTTTCGGTATCTGCCTGATTTTCGACGAAGTGCAGACCGGCGTCGGACGCACGGGAAACTGGTTTTTCGGCGGCGGCGATTTAGCCGGATTTATCGAGCCGGACATTATCACGCTGGCGAAAAGTTTGGGCAGCGGCGTTCCGGTCGGCGCGTGTCTGATTAATGAAAAAATTTCCGCGAAAATTAAAACAAACGATTTAGGCACGACTTTCGGCGGCGGAATGCTCGCGATGGCGGCGGTTTCGGCAACTTTGGAAGCGATTGAACAAGACGAAATGCTGGAAAATGCGAAAGCCGTCGAAAATCATCTGCGCGAACGTTTGAAAGAAATTTCCAACATCGCTGCCCTTCACGGCAAAGGCTGTCTTCTGGGAATCGAATTCAACGAAAAATGCGCGCCGGTTCACACTTCCCTTTTGGAAAAGAAAATTATTACCGGAACGTCGAGCAATCCGAATATTCTGCGCCTGCTTCCGCCGTTGTGCGTGAAGATTGAGGAAATTGATTTATTTATTAAGGCTTTGAAATAAAAATGTAGGGGCGACGGCTTGTCCTCACCCGTTGAGCGTAAGCGAACGTTCCATTATCAATCTTAATTTGAATTTTAATCCGTCTTGAATAGCGACATCCGTCGCCGCGGGCGAGGACAAGCCGTCGCCCCTACATTTTTATAATGAAAAACTTTCTCAAAACATCCGATTTTTCCCGCGCCGAACTCGAAGAACTTCTCGAATCGGCGGCAAATTTCAAGCGCGCCGCGATTAAAGAAAAATATCTCGACGGGAAATCCGTCGCGCTCGTGTTTTTTAATCCGAGTTTGCGAACCAGAGCTTCGATGCAAATCGGAATTTACGAACTCGGCGGAAACGCGGTGATTTTAGAGCCGGGAAATTCAAGCTGGACGCTCGAACATCGGGAAAATGTCGTTATGGACGGCGACAAAACCGAACATTTGAAGGAGTTTGTCGCGGTTTTGGAAAGATACGTCGCGGCAATCGGCGTGCGGACGTTTGCGCGTCTTGAAAATTGGGAAGAAGAACGATTAGACCCGGTTTTATCGGCGTTTAAACGATACGCGACAAAGCCGGTTATCAATCTCGAATCGGCGATGCACCATCCGTGTCAGTCGCTCGCCGATATGCTGACGATTCGGGAAAAATTCGGCAATCGAAAGAAAAAAGTTTTATTAACGTGGGCGTGGCATCCGAAGCCTTTGCCGATGGCTGTGCCGAACAGTTTCGCGCTTGCCGCCGCGCAGTTTGGACACGATTTGCGAATCGCGCATCCGAAAGGTTACGAGCTTGACGAAGAATTGATGCGTGAAATTGAAACGCAGGCTGAAGAAAACGGCGGCAGCGTTAAAATTTCAAACGATGTCAATTCCGGCTTTGAAAACGTCGAGGTCGTTTACGCCAAAAGCTGGGGAAGCAAAAAATTTTACGGCGCGGCGGAGAAAGACATTGAATTTCGCGCCGGTTTGAGAAATGATTGGATTGTTGACGACGCGAAAATGCGGACAACAGACGACGCGATTTTTATGCACTGTCTGCCTGTTCGCCGCAACGTAATCGTAACCGACGCAGTGATTGATTCGGCAAATTCGGTCGTCATCGACGAAGCCGAAAACCGTCTGCACGTTCAAAAAGCGATTATGAGGAAATTGGCGAATCGTGAATCGTGAATGGAAAGAATGTATTGAGCGATTCGACGTTTACGATTACCAATTAACCATTTACGATTTACGTTTTACGATTTTATGAACACTCGGAAGCTCGATTTACTGCGCGAAGCATTGCCTTATATACAAAGATTCAAGGGCAAAACCTTTGTCGTCAAATTCTCCGGCAAAGTTACCGAAGAGCGGGAAAACCTCGCGTCTTTAGCCGAAGAACTCGCGCTTTTGCATCAGGTCGGAATAAAAATCTGCGTCGTTCACGGCGGCGGCAAACAATTGTCCGAGATTGCCGAAAAGCTCGGCGTCGCGCAAACGGTAATTAACGGGCGGCGCGTAACGGACGACGACACACTCGAACTCGCCAAAATGATTTTCGCGGGCAAAATCAACACCGATATTTTAGCCGCGCTGCGAAACTGCGGAACCGAAGCGGTCGGTTTGTCCGGCATCGACGGCAATATTGTTCACGCCGTAAAACGCCCGCCGAAGGAAATTCTAAATCGCGAAACCGGCGAAACCAGCGAAGTAGATTTCGGACACGTCGGCGACGTTCTGGAAATAAATTCGCGGCTTTTGAGTTTGCTGCTTGAAGCCGGTTATTTGCCGGTCATTTCCTCGCTCGGCGCGGACGACGACGGCAGGATTTTTAACATCAACGCCGATACGATTGCGGCGGAAATCGCCGCGCGGTTAAAAGCCGAAAAACTGATTCTGCTCTCGGACGTGAACGGCATTTATCTGGACGCGAGCGACGAAACGACGAAACTTTCGCGCATTACCGCCCGCGAAGCCGAAGAAATGATTCAAAGCGGCAGAGCGACCGGCGGAATGATTCCGAAACTGCAAAACCTCGTAAAAATTCTTGAGCAAGGCGTAAAATCGGCGCACGTCATCGGCGGCGACCAGCGCAACGCGCTGCTTTCGGAAGTTTTCACCGACCGCGGCACGGGAACGATGCTCGTTTTTTAGACGAAACTCATATTTATAAATTTTTATAAATTATTTTTCGCCGCCGAAGTTGGCTTTTTCCGATTCAATTGCTATAAGATTTGCAAAACCGGCTTTATTGCGTCTTTTATCTACACGACTTACCGCGGAAATCTAAGGAGAACAGCTTTGTGAAAATTTTCAAACGCTTAAATCTTTTTATAATTTTATTTTTACTGAATGCGTATATTTACGGGCAGATAAAGGAAAACGTCGAAGTCGTTCCCGTTATTTCGCCGCTGCCGATTGCGAAAAATTGCAGGGATTTGCGATTAGGCAAAGTTATTTTCTTTCTCGTGCCGGATTATCCGCCCGAAGCCAAAACCGTCGGCGTCGGCGGAACGGTTACGGTCAATATAAAATTAGATGAAAAAGGTTCGATGCCGGAAATCGGAAAAGTTTCGGGACACAAACTTCTGCGCGCCGCGGCGACCGACGCGGCACGCAAAGTGAAATTTACGCCGACCGTTTGCGACCAAGCGCCGGTAAACCTTCTGGTTGTAATGAATTACAATTTCATTTTGTATCTCGAAAACGACAATTATTCGAGCGCCGTTAAAATCGAAGATTTTCGGGACGTTAGTGAAGATTCCGAATTTTACGAAGCGATTCTCGATTTAACCGAAAATTACCGCATCGCCTTCGGTTACGCCGATAAAAATTTTACGCCGATGCGCCTTTGACGCGCGGCGATTTCGCTCATTTTCTGCGCCTTTCACTCGATTTATTATCGGAGCGCGCAAAAATCGCCGGTAAGATTCCGCACCGAATCGGATTATTTTCTCCGCACAATCCGCAGAATCTGAAAGGCGCGAACGATATAAAAAAACTCGATAAAAAAGAACCGTTTGCCGATTCGGTCAAACTTTTGCTTTTGAACTACGAGATTGCGCTCGTCGGCGAAAAAAAGGAATTTTCAGGCAAATCGCCAATCAGCCAAAACGAAGTAATTGAGATATGGACGAAAATTTTCGGCGCCGATGCCGTTCCCGTCAATTTTAAACCGGAAACGGGCGGACGAATTATGACGCGCGGCGAATTTGCGCTTTTTTTACAGGAAAGTTTCGGGGTTTTAACTTATAAAGTTCTGCCGTAATTTAGATTTTTGCTTTAATTTTTCGTAAAAGTTTTGTGCTAAAATTTCTCTGATGAAACTCACACTGCAAACGCCGCTTCTCGAACTTCACGAATACGAAATTGCAGGTTTATCAACCGCGACGGCGCGTAAACTGGCGCTTGCGGTTGCTGCTTTTACCTACAAAACCGATTTAACGGATGTTACGGTCGAAGATTTTCTGAATTATTTTCCGATGCGTTACGAAGACCGCTCGAATTTGATTCAAATCGACGAATTGACCGATGGAATGGAAGCGTCAATCGAGCTTTACGCGCGCGTCGCGGGCGGTTTTCAGGTCGGCAAAAATCGCGGTCCGAAAGCTCCGCCGCTGTTTATTTTCGAGATTACGGGCGGCGACGCCGAGAGAACCAGAAAGCCGGTCGTCGTCTGGTGGTTTGTCTCCGGCAAAGGCGCGTATCGCATCGTCAATTACTGGAAAGAACGCTTTGAACGCGGCACGCGCTTTGTCGCTTACGGCAAATGGGAATGGGACGGGCGTAAAAATACGTTTGCGTTGCGGATAAACAAACCGGACGAGCTGGAAATTCTGCCGAATGTGAATGATTACGATGAGTTCGGTTTATTGAAAAATCTTTCAATCGATGAAGACACCGGGAACGCAGAGAAAAACAAGCCGAAATCCGAAGATGACGAAGAATTATCGGAAGACGAAGGCAATCCCGAATTTGCGCCGATTCACGTCGGGCGGCGCGTTCCGGTTTATCGAAAATTAGGTCAGTTTCAAACCAAACGGCTGCGCGAGATAGTTTATAACGTTCTGCAAAATCTCGATAAAACTTCGGTCGGGGAAACTCTGCCGCCGGATTTGTGCGCCCGGCAAAATTTGATTTCGCGCGCGCAAGCCGTCGAAGAAATTCATTTTCCGCCGGAAAATTCGAGTATCGTCGATTACGCCGCCGCGCGCAGTTCGGCTCATATCCGGTTGATTTTCGAGGAGTTTTTCTGGGTTTCGTTTGCCTTACAGCTTAAACGCGGCGAACGGACGAAAGAACCGAAGGGCGCGATTATCGAAATTTCCGACCGCACGTTTGAACGAATAAAAAGCCTTTTACCGTTTCAACTGACCGGCGCGCAGGAACGCGTTATCAAACGAATTTTCGATGATATGCAGTCGGACGCGCCGATGAATCGTCTCGTTCAGGGCGATGTCGGCAGCGGGAAAACGATTATCGCGTTCCTGGCGATGTTCGCCGCGATGGAAAACGGTTATCAAACCGCGCTGATGGCGCCGACCGAAATTTTAGCCGAACAGCACGCCCGCAACGCCAAAAAACTTTTCGCCGAATCGAATTATCGCGTCGAGCTTCTTACGGGCAGTCTTCGCGCCGCCGAAAAACGCAAAGTTCAAAAAGCGATTGCCGACGGAGAAATTCACGCCGTTATCGGCACGCACGCGGTTATTCAGGAAGCGGTCGAATTTGAAAAACTCGGTTTGGCGGTCGTTGACGAACAGCATCGTTTCGGCGTAATGCAGCGCGCCGAACTGACGGCGCGCGGTCTTCGCCCAGATATTTTAGTGATGACGGCGACACCGATTCCGCGTTCTCTGGCAATGACGGTTTACGGCGATTTGGAAGTTTCCGTCATCGACGAACTGCCGCCCGGACGGACGCCGATAAAAACCGTCGTCGTCGGCGAAGACAAGCGCGAAGGCGTTTATAAAGGCATCGAGCGCGAAATCGCGCTTGGGCGACAGGTTTATATCGTCTATCCGCTTATCGAAGAATCGGAAAAAATGGATTTGAAGGCGGCGACGAAAATGTTTGAAGAACTGCGCGACGAAGTTTTTCCGAAATTCAAAATCGGTCTGCTTCACGGCAAAATGAAGGCGGCGG
>JALZOE010000362.1 GCA_030857325.1 Acidobacteriota bacterium | reverse complement strand
GCGTTGATAAAGTGGATTGAACAAATTCCGTATACAGCGGATGGACACTCCAACTAAACGACGGATGGACAATCGAGAGCGAAAAACGCGCGGGCGATTTTTTTCTAAAAGAGCCGATTTAAATTGCTGCGCCGCTTACTCGGCTTGCTGAAAGTTTTGAAATGATTCCGTTTAATTTCCTGATTATTTCAATCGGAGAAAACGCTCTCGAAAATTCAACAATTTCTTTCGCATTCGTCAATCGGTCGAAATTTGAAAACTATCGGCTTTCTCATTGACCTCCGAGCCATCTGCGTAAATCCGGCGTGCGATTTGTGCTGGAAACGAGCTTGACGTTCAAATTTAAAATTTTAATAACGAGTCGGGCGTGGCAAAGTTATTGTTTCGCCTTCCTTGTTAATCTCAAGATGCCGCGTCGTGCCATCAGTAACGCTTGGTGGAACTAAATCACCCGTTTTATACCGCGAATCGGGCGTGACGTATTCTGTTTGCTGTGGCGGCAAGGCTGAATTTTGCGGCGCAGAGAATGTGTTTTGTGCCGGTTGAGCGTTGAGAGAAGGATTTCGCGCTTGTTCAGTCTTTTTGAGCTGGATGTATTGTGCTATACCGCTTCCCAGCATTCCAAAAGCAGGTATTAACATCCAAAACCACCAACCGCTTGCTCTACCTGTAAATGCTAAAACAATTGAAACTATCAAAAAAGCTAACCCCATAAACATTCTGCTAATTGCGCCTTCCCAATTAACAGGTCTGCCTCTGTGGTTAATTAAATTTATCGGTTGAATCGGTTCTCTTAATCCAAAACCCGACACGTTATTTCTTGACCTTCCCGATATAGCGTCGGAAACCGTTCCTAAATCCTTTCCGCAGGTGCGGCAGAATTTCCCCGTTTCCGGATTTTGCACTCCACATTTTGGGCATAACATAATTTTTTGTCCTTTGTCCTTAGTTCGTTGTCCGTTGCCTCATTGCTTCAAAAAGCATTACGCCTGCGGCAACCGAAACGTTCAGCGATTCTATTTTCCCGCGCATCGAAATTCGGTAGTGTCTCACAATAGACCTCTTGCGAAATTAAAATAAAAATGACACAAAGTAAATCATTGGAGCAAAACCCGAATGAATTACGAAGATGTCAGAAACTTGAAACCGGGCGACTTCAAACGCTTGTGCGGAGTCACCAAAGAAACTTTTGCGGCGATGCGCGAAGTCGTCAGCGAACATAAACGAGCGACCAGGCGCGGGAGGAAAAGTAATTTAAGGTTGGGAGATTGACACTTTGGACAGTGGATTTCTATTTTGCAAACACAATTAGAAATACCGATTCAATGTCAATTCTCAACCATCATAAAATTTGAGACACTACCAGAAAGAACATATACACAAATTAGTTTCCTAATTATTTTGAGTTCTCAGTTTTAAAGGAATTTTCTTTTCATTCGTAATTGACATATTGCAAGAGTCGTTCCAGAAAGAAACTTTAGATTTCCATTTTTTCTAACGATTTAATGTTTCCGTGTTTTAACCGGCGGTGCTTCAATCTTCATCAAATTGCTTAATAACCGTTGAAAGTTATTTGTTCCTGAAAATCAAAAATTAAGCGCGTCTTTCAAAACGCGAACGCGGTCGCGGGCGACGACTAATTCGCTGCGGGATTTGTCCTTGAGGCGAACCATTACGCGCCCCGAAAACCAGCCGTGAACTTCGTCAATAAAAGCCGTATTGACAAGAGCGCTGCGGTGAATGCGGATGAAAGTATTCGCGTCCACCTTTTTTTCAATTTCGGCAATCGAAAAATCGAGCGGAAATTGCTTGCCTTCCGCAGTGTTGGCAAAAGTCAGTTTATCCTGCGCGAAAAAATGCGTGATGTCTTCGACGGCAATTAATTGAACGCGCCCGCCGATGCGCGAGGGAAATCGTTCGAGCGGGCGTTTCGGCGTTAATGAAGCCGCCAAATTTTCGATTATATTTTGCAGAGCATTCGGGGCGATGGTAAGTTTTTGCTCCTGCCGCCGTTCGAGTTTCGCAATCGCCATCTCAAGCCGCTCGGCTTCAACCGGCTTTAATAAATAATCGAGCGAATTTACTTCAAAGGCGCGTAAAGCGTATTCGTCGTAAGCAGTGGTGAAAATTACGGGCGGATAATTTTCTAGTTTTGCGAGAAGTTCAAAACCGTTTAATTCCGGCATTTGAATGTCGAGAAAAAGCGCGTCGGGCGAAAGCGCGGGCAGCGTTTTAAGCGCCGAAACGGGTTCGGTCGTCTCGCCGATGATTTCCACCCGACCCGTTTCCGTTAAAAGCCGCGATAAACGCCGAATCGCCAGCGGCTCGTCGTCAATTAAAAATACTCGAAGTTTGTCGCTCATTTTTCCGAATTAAAAGGCAGGCTGATACGGACGCATCCGCCGCTGCCATCGCCGCTCTCATTATTTTCGATGATTTCAAAACTCGCGTTTCCGGCGAAAATCCTCGCCAGCCTTTTTTGCAGATTATCCAAGCCGTGACCTTCGACAATACTGTCCGAAGTAAAACCTGCGCCGTCGTCGCAGACTTCCATAATAAACATATTGTCTTTTCGACGCGCTGAAATACTAATTTTAACTGCGCCTGAACGTTTCGCCGCCACATGCTTGATTGAATTTTCAGCCAGTGTTTGCAGCGTAAACGGCGGAATCATAATTTTTCCGAATTCCTCGCCGGATTCGACGTGAATCTTTAAACGCTCGCCGAAACGAACGCGCTCGATCTCCAGATAATCACAGGTGATTTTCAATTCCCGCGCGAATTCGACCAGACGATTGCTGTTGACTTCCAGCGAATAACGAAGCAATCGCGCCAGTTTTTCAACCGTTTGCTCCGCCCGAATCGGGTCTTCACGAATCAAAGCCGCAATCGAATTCAGAGTGTTAAAAAGAAAATGCGGCTGAAGGCGCGATTCGAGCGAGGCGAGCTGCGCTTCGGTCGTCAGAGCTTCGGCTCGCGCGACATCCACTTCGCGCTGTTGTAGTTGTTCTCTGGCTTTTTGAAGTCCGGCTTGCGACAGCGATTGAATGTAAGTTCCGAAACCGAAAACAAAGGCAATCACGAAAGCAAACAAAAACGACTGCCCACTGAAGAGGGAATTTTGCCCTGATGCCTCCATATTTGTTGTTAAAAGAATTAAGTTCGCCAGCGCGATTCCCAGAAACGTCGCCGCCAGAATTGCCACTGTCAGGAAAATAAAACGAAAAAAAGGTTTGTATTCACGCCAAGCCGGAACGCCGAAAATGACGACGCTGCCGGTCAGCGTTCCGATACAGTTTGAATAAATAAACGCCTCGAAAATATTTCCGAAAGTGAGCGCGGCTGCCCAATCTCCCGCCGTCGCCTCGATACAAACGACAACCGCAGCCGCAGCGCAATTGAGCAGCAAAATACGCCCGGCTGTTCTAAGATTGTTTTTCCGGTCACTCGTCGAAACTTTCTTCATCCTCCGATTGTCCGCGGCGATCAGTTGTTTTTCTTCAACCATTCTATCGCTGTTTCACGCATTTTGCCCGTCTCAGACGTTTCATCGACCAGCCGCTGATAAAAATTGCGGGCTTTGGTCTTGTCGGCGAGTTTGTCGTAAGTTTCGGCTAAGGCGAAGAGAATTTGCTGCCGCTGTTTTTCGGGCAGCGTTTTGAACTTTTCGCCGGTAATGGTTAAAACTTTTTCGTAATCCGCGACGGCAGTTTCGCGCAGGCTTGTGGCAACGTCGGGCGAGGGAAAGTGTTTTGCGGCGCTTAAAAGAGCCGCCCCGCGCGTCGTTCTGATT